>NZ_AUAF01000024.1 GCF_000428585.1 Zooshikella ganghwensis DSM 15267
ATTGGCTAACGATGCTCAATAGGGAAGATAGAAGGCTGGCACCTAAACTGGCCTTTGATAATGTAGAAAGGCTTATTTTGGAAAATTACATTAAAAAGAAGAAGCCAGAGACATTACAAGACTATATCCTTCGACTGGCCAAGTTAGGTGGATACTTAGCTAGGTCAAATGACCCACCTCCAGGTAATACAGTCATTTGGCGTGGTCTTAATAGACTATATGAGCTGAAGGCAGGCTTTGAACTCGCCCAAAATTGTGGGTAATTTAATGCCATCCTTGGTGGTCAAGAGTGAATACAACAAACTCTACTAATGTATCAGGAACACATTAGTACAACTTCGCTGGCCCGTGAGGGTGAGCGCTATGGATAGCGCACATAAAAATGATTCGTAAAAGGGTATACCCTACCCTGCTTGGCATTATTCTGTTTGCACTTGATAATAAGACAGGGTAGTGTTTCCCCCTAGACATTTCAGGTGTATTTGTCTTATTTTTTTACAGTACAAATATATTTGAGTTTTTATTCTAAAAAATATCGCTACAATAATACCAAAATCAGTCAGATAGCCAATCTGGTACCACACATGCATAGTGTTCAGGGCCTTAGTTATGAATGGCTTGGAGATATTCATGGACTTGAAAGAAACACTAAACGCAATGCGATTTAAACTCTATCGCATGGATACCCCATCTCAGCAAGATACCCCTTCAGAGCTGAGTGGTGCTGATCTGGTAGAAAAATACGGTATCAGCCGTTTTGAAACCTCATGCACAATGCTTCAAGAGACTATCACTAAAAGTGACACCCTTTATTTTGTGCGAATTACTTAATTCCAGGGGATTCGTTCTGAACGGATCTTTCGCAGTAGCTTTAATTAATTTAGACTAAAGTCGTATTGACAAAAAATAATTTATTTATAGGGTATCATAAATTTTTTTAAAGCAAGCTTTATAAAAATACCTGGATTTAACTATCAGCCCTCAAAATAAAATTAGTTTTATTTCATATTAATTTTATGGCATCAGTATTAATTATTTCTGCTGATATTTAGCCCTTTGGGCAGTTGCATATTAAGCCCTTGTAAAAGCTGACTTTAAATCACCTTGAAAGGTCAACCTAACGTTCTGTAAATTCTGCTCTGGAGGCTTGACTGCTGCCTCCTTTTTAATACGCAACTGATCGGGCTTATGCAACAGCGGCCTTTTGGACAACCCCATAAATACACCGCATAGGAATAGCAATACCCCCGTCTTGACGAGCATAGATCGCCAAAGCATTGTTCACTATCTGATCGACAAACTCCCTATGCTTCTCTTCAGGCAACCATTCTTGTAAAGGTAATAACGCCAAAAGAAATTGGGCAAAGTAATCAATACTCGTGGCAAAGGGAAACCATGTTCGATCCTCCAAGACTGAAATGGTAAAACCATGGTGCTGAAACAGCATTTGCAAACAACGCTGATCGGCACTGGGAGGCATTGCTGTCAAAGCAATGGATAGTTTTTCCCATTGAGGATCACTCATTAACTGTTTAACGGGGAGATAAATCGCTTCATTATAAGGCCAATGGACAATAAAACATTGACCACCCGGTTTTAAAACACGCTCTATTTCTGCAAAAGCTTTATCTAAATTACTGACCCAATGCAATATGCTACATACGAACACCCAATCCATTGATTGGCTATCAAACTGATCTAAGTTCGTCACATCAGCGATGCCAAAACGAACACCGGGTGTTTCATAGTTTTGTTTAGCATGACTAATCATCTCCACAGACCGATCTACTGCTTGGACATGACTTAGTTCAAACTGTTGTACAATTTTATTGATTAAGCTACCGTCCCCACAACCAATATCTAAAACCTGATCATGAGAACTAAGATTACAGTATTGATGCAACCCTAAAAGGGCAGATTCATGTTGTAATTGATTGACCAGCCTATACTCTTCCGGATTCCAGCGTAACTTGGCCATGATTCCCCTATATAATCCTTACTCGTTATAGTTATTATTTGTTGTGTACCCTGATACTGTTTTTCACATAAACTCAAATCGCTCACTTAAGCTCGCAATTCTGTTTTGAATACATTGCACTCGGTTTAAAGCTCAATGTGAAAATATAGTTCAGGATAAGTCACTAATGATAGTATGTGTAACTTGTTTTTAAAAAACAAAGTGGGCTGGTCTAGACAACCAATGCGATTAGATTATTTATTAACCAGATGTAAACCTGGAAAAATATCTCTACCAACAATACAACACATACGTTTGGAGAAGTGTTCTTGGTGCTTAATACTTAAGACACCTGACTTGAACTCATACTTTAGATGAAAAAAGCATTGCTTGCAGTTTACTTAAGTGCATAAGATAATTGACGCAATATTTATTCGTACAAATAGACAACAAGTCGTTACAAACCAATAAAAGCAAAATAACACACTTGTAATACAACAATCATGGAATAAAATTTATAGTACTTCTATCTAATGCCCAAAACTTTTGTTTGTTGGATCACAGCAGATTTTTTTGTGCCTGATATTATATTTGGGTCTTACAGCGTTTGTGAGACAGTTCAATCAGCCCTATACTGGCTGATAATAAAAAAGTAGTCCATACTCTAGCTTGGACATCGGCTTGCCCTTGAGACCTTTGGTCTGTAAGCCTTTGGGGGCATCTGGCCTGGCAGGTTTAATCAGTACGGCCTGACCAGTTATTTTAACCCTCTTCAAATGAAGCATTGCAACACAAACTGATAAGGAGTTCATAATGACTGCTAAACTCGTTAAGTTAGGCGTCGCCGCTACTGCGTTAACTATTATGGCTGGTTGTGCAACAAACAGTCGTGTAGATGCGCTGGAGCAAGACATTAACGAAGTAAAGGATCGCCTCAGCCGCGTTGAGCAAACTGCTGCTAGCGCTGATGCAAAAGCCGATCAAATCATGGAGAAGCTAGATCGCATGAGTGGTCATCAGTACATGAAATAATTTGTGATACTGATGCGAAAAGGCCGCAGCTGCGGCCTTTTTTTATAAATGAATTTATATAACTCAACTTGTATTTTTAATATTCATTAACACCATACACTGAGGAATATATTTTTACCGACACTTATACTCATTTAGTGCTATCTATTATGCATCTTTAACAGAACTAGCCGGACATATCCAAGCTAGTCCCACGACAACAAGAGTATACTTATTTATTATACGAGGAAGGTAAGCCTTAAAATAAATCCTTTACGTATACAGAAGACAATGAAACTCGTTGCGGTAACCCGGTTTCTTGCTGAATAGCATCTAACGCAGCACTTCGATTAATTGCCGTACTCGCTTCAGGCATTTTGTCTAACAAACTGCTCAGCACCTGCTTCGCTGGTTTACGAACAGTATTGACTCGCTCTGATAATGGTTCATGTGACTCAATATATATTTCACCATTCAGACGGCCAATTTTATATGACTCATGGATAATTCTCACTGGGGTACCACGCGAGACTTGAGCAAATAATTGCTCGATATGATCAGGAAATAAACGAATACAACCATGACTCACTCGCATGCCTACGCCATACTTTCGGTTTGTTCCATGAATTAAATAACTACCCCCATTACCCAGCCGCAATGCAAATAGTCCTAAGGGGTTATCTGGCCCAGCGGGTACCACTGCAGGTAAAATATCGCCCTTTTCTGCATGTTCGCGGCGAATCGATGCGGGTGGTGTCCATGTAGGATTCTCAATCTTTTGCATGATATGTGTCTTGCCTTCAGGGGTTTGCCAGCCCCTACGACCAATACCAACAGGAAAAACAACCACCACATCTTCATTAGGAGGGAAATAGTAAAGGCGTAATTCTGCCAAATTGATAACAATGCCCTCCCGCTTGACGGGTGGCAAAATCATTTGAGTCGGCAGTGTCACCAACACACCTTCACCTGGAAGCCAGGGATCAATTTCAGGATTAGCTGCACGAACGGTTAAAAAGCCCAACCCCTCGCGCCGAGAAATCTCCATAAATGTATCCTCATAAGCCGTACTTACCTGGCGTATATAACCAACGACATTATCGCCATTAGACGGCAGAGGATAAACAGCAGCCCAGCTTTGGCTAAAACTGAGAATAGTAATGCCACACAAAAACCATGCGTGACATTTAGATACAGTGTACCTAAATATTTTAACAAGCATACTTACTTCATTCATAAGAAGTTACTATAGTTTAAATAAAGTCAATCAACCCGGAAAAAATTAGCTAGCTAAGTAGCAGCCAATTATCATACAGACAGAAAGAAAACGACATAAGTGTACCTTCTTTTTTTGCTAAAAAAGTCACTTTATATAGCGTAATCAGTTAAACATTTTAAACAAACAGAGGTTTATTTTCTTTTTTTAAAGACTACTCAAGTATGCAGTTCACACATATAAAGTTGGTGGTTCTGTCCTTCATAATAGCGTGGGATAGTAGACTTACACGCAATCAAATGATTAATTTTTAACCACAAGAACATGGCAAAATTGTTCATACGAATATTTCTTCAGATTCATGTATGACAACTGTTTGATTTATCATGTTAGGATGGTCTATTTTTATCCTTTAACGCCTCCTGCAGTGAGGCCACTGATTATCCACTTTTGGCAATACAAAAAGATAACGGTGATAGGTAGCCCTGACAGCACCGCCGCTGCGGCAAAGTCACCCCATAAGTAGTTTTGCTCATAGAGATACTGCTGAGCACCCACTGCTAGGGTAAGCTGGTCAACATCAAGTAATAATACTGAGGCAATAGGATACTCGGCAATTGTGGTAATAAATGCCAAAATAAAT
The DNA here is from genome assembly GCF_000428585.1 of Zooshikella ganghwensis DSM 15267. Lineage (GTDB taxonomy): Bacteria > Pseudomonadota > Gammaproteobacteria > Pseudomonadales > Zooshikellaceae > Zooshikella > Zooshikella ganghwensis. Next base: position 4,828 of record NZ_AUAF01000024.1, read on the forward strand.
ACTACAGCCAGTATTGGAATACTTAAAGGTAGTAATATATAACGAAATGCCTGCCAGATTGTCGCGCCATCTACAACGGCAGCCTCTTCAAGCGAGGCATCAATGGACTCAAAATACCCTTTGATTGTCCAGATATGCAGTGCCATCCCTCCAAGTGAAGCAGTAATAACTGCACCGTGAGAGTTAATCCCCAACCAGCTAACATGTTGCCCCAGCTGATCAAATAGAGCATAAATCGCCACCAACGATAACACGGGTGGAAACATTTGAAAGATCAGCATGGATTTAAGCATGATGCCTTTAAAGCGAAAACGCATACGGGCAAAAGCATACGCACTTGTGGTTGATAACATCAAAATTAACAACGCCGAAACCAGTGCGATTTTGACCGAGTTCCACAACCAGGTTAATACCGGAAACGGTGGTTGAATAACGCTACCATCGGCCTGAGTATAAGGAATACCCAGCGCCAGCGACCAGTGCTCTAATGAAGGGTTAACGGGTAATAAATGTCCCGTCGCAAAGTTACCTGTGCGAAATGAAATTGATAACACCATTAACAGTGGAAATATAATAATTGCAAGAAAGGCAATTAAACCTGCATGGGTTAACCAGATACGGTACTTAACTGATGGAGAGTGAACCATTGCCATTGCTGTATCTCCCTTATACTTTAACCTTGCTCAGGCGCAATTGCATAACAGCCAATGCCCCCACCAGTAAAAAGATCAATGTTGCGATCGCCGCAGCCATACCAAAATTTTGTCCTGAGTCCTGAAAAGCCAATCGATAGGTATAACTCACTAATAAATCAGTAGTACCTGCAGGTGTTGTTGCACCAATAATGTCAGGACCTCCTGATGTTAATAAGGTGATTAATACGAAGTTATTGAAATTAAATGCAAATGAAGCGATTAATAAGGGGGTTAACGGCTTAATAATTTGCGGTAAGGTAATACTGATTAAATTTCGCCAAGGCGATGCACCATCAATGGCAGAGGCTTCATATAAATCTCTTGGAATCGCTTGTAGTAGCCCCATACATAATAACAACATGTAGGGATACCCTAACCAAGTATTAACGATCAATATCATAGTACGGGCTAATAGCGGATCACTGAACCAATCAGGACGCAGGCCAAATAACTCCCCCATTAAATAATTTACTTCACCTGCATTCTGATTAAATAAACCTTTAAAAACCAAAATAGAAATAAACGCAGGTACCGCATACGGTAAAATCAGCATCATGCGGTAGAACCCTTTTCCTTTTAACAGTTCCCACTGTAAAAGGTTGGCTAAAATGAGTCCCACTAACAGTGTAAAAATGACAGTGCACAGCGAAAAAACAATTGTCCAAACAAAAATTTGTATAAACGGTCCACTAATACTAGGATCGAATAACACAGTAATATAGTTCTGCCACCCTACATAGGTTTTAAAACCAGGAGAAAATACCTCTCCCTGAGTATTTTTATAAAACCCCTCTTGCCAGTCAATTGTGAGTACATCACCTGTTTTTTGATTAATTAACTGTTGTTGTTCATTTAGCTGGTAAAGGGGAGCCACTGCAGCAAAGTGCCGAAGTCCAACCCACTGCAGTTGTTGTCCATTAGGCAAGTTCAATTTTATATTTTTTAAGTGCTTTTTATGCTGAATAATGGTTTTGATTGACGCCGATTGTAGGTCAGGTAATTCACTCACCAATGTCAATGATAATTCTATATCTACAGTATCTGTCAGTGAAAAATTTTGACTTAAAAATGCTGAATGATGCTCATCATCTAACAGAGCCATAACAGCTGTTTTTTCTGAGGAGTTTTGTTGCTGAAAATACAGGTAAAATTTATATTTTTTATCACTGACTTTATACGTTTGTTGTAGAAAATATTGCTGTGCTTTAGGTAAATCCAACAAGTGCTTAGCACTATAGTTGGTAAAGCTAATACCAATCGTATACAACAAAGGAAAAATAACAAAAATAACCATACCCGCGACGGCAGGAAATACATAACGATGGGCGTACGCCTCTTGTCGACAAAAGACAAAAGCTGCAGCACTCAGCACCACTAAAAATAATCCTGCAAAGGCTAACTGTTGCTGCACATACATGACAACCACAAGGTATAAACCAACCCCTACAACACTTAATGGCAGGACACGTTTAAGTAAACGCATGACAAAACTTAACTGAAGCCCGGTTAACATGATACTTCACCATGTCGATCCAGCAGTAACGCTGCTTGTTGATATACCCTTACCTCGCGATCCTTTCAAAGGGTATACCCTCCACACACAACCTAAAAAGGCTAGGCATACCAAACAAAGCAGTGACTGCCAGAATGAATAAACAAATGGATCTAGTATACCCTTAGGTATACGTTACTTGTTACGTACAATACGCTTAGCAGCATCGTCCAATGCCGCTTTTACTGGCTGACGACCCGATGTAATATTTTGCAATGCTGCTTTCATCGCAGCCCAAAAAGCCCCCATTTCAGGCACATTTGGCATCACCTCACCAGCTTGCGCATTGTTAAAGGTCGCAGCAATATTGGGGTTTTTGCTTAACGTCTTCATGTATTCCTTGTTTGCAACAGCCCCCAAGGGTACATCATCATTGACCTTTTTAAGCCCCTCAATTTGCAGCATATAATTTTCTAAAAACTCTACCGCCAGTTCTTTATTTGGGCTTGCTGCATTAATGGTTGCCGCCAATACCCCCACAAAAGGTTTGCCTACCTGGCCATTTATTTTTGGCAGTGGTGCAACGCCAAAGTCAATGCCACTTTTTTTAAGGTTACTCCATGACCATGGGCCATTAATCATCATTGCAACCTCACCTTTATTAAAGGCTGCATCCATGACGCCATAATCAACTCCTTTGGGCATTACCTTCTCATCAATCATTTTTTTCAATAATGCACCAGCTTGGTATCCACCTTCATTATTTACACCAGTATCTTTCACATCATAGCCACCAGAAGGTTGTTTTTTAAAAGTATAAGCGCCATACCCTGCAAACAAACCCCAGGTAAAATAGGTATTATTATAATCCCACAAAATGGCTTTTTTATTTTCCTTCGCCAGCTGAGTACTCAAGGAAAATATCTCATCTACTGTTTTGGGCGGCTGCTTAATAATTGCTTTATTATAAATTAATCCTACCGCTTCCATGGCGATGGGATAACCATAGACTTTTCCATCAACGGTTACCGCATCCCAGCTAAAATCAACAATGCCTGATTTAATCGATTTACTAGGTGAAAGAGGCGCAATGAGTCCACTTTTTGCCCACTCACCTAACCGGTCATGTGCCCAAATAAAAATATCGGGACCATTCCCTGTAGCAGCTGCCTGTTGAAATTTGTCAGTAGCTTTATCTGGATGAGCTACTTTTACAGGAATACCTGTTTCTTTGGCAAACCGATCACCGACCTCCTGTAAACCGTTATACCCTTTATCACCATTAATCCAAATGGTTAATTCACCCTCTGTAATGGCTGCAAATGCTGTTGTACTGACACATTGCGATACGAGAAAACTTGAAGCCAGCAGTGTTATTGTTTTTTTCATAGTCGACATCCTATTAACGGGCTACCCTTTTGTGAATTATTCATTATGTGCTTCACCATGGGCATACTTCGTGATTATCCGTGTTCCTTAACCAACAACGCTCAAACTGTTGCAGTATCCCTCTCAACATGATCCTGCCTGATGCACTTAGACTTCGCATCCCCCTTGCTATTTTTTAGGGGGGCGTAGTGTTCTGGCTGAGTTTATGGCTTCGGTTGAATACGCTCTAGTAAAAACCTGCGTATACCTTGAACTCCAGCACGTTCTCCTTCTTCCGCTAAACGTAAAGCTTTTGCCATATCCCCTTTAGCGAGTGCTTGCTTAATCGCCTGCTGGTAATAATCCTGGGTTTCGGGAAGAGCTGGGGTACTCACAGGTGCAGGAGCAGCAGACGGATAGACGACCGCTGGTGGAACATAGTCAGCCCGCTCTCCAAATGATTTATTTTCTTGCGCTATTCGTAACTGTAATACCCCTACCGCTGAATGCTTTGCGACAGGATCTGGTATAGCAGGCGGCTGATTATGTCGTGCTAATGCATAGGCTTTCGCAGGGTGTAATAGTGTAGTCTCTCCTTGCCTATCAGCCTCTGTGGTATAAAGTACCATGTAAGTTTCATTCAATGGGTTACCTGGCAAACTTCGATCAACCCGAAACTGCCCATCAAGACTATCCCCTTTGAAACCTTTCGCTGGCCGGTATTGAAAATCATTTCCTCGCAACAAACGAGTTACCCTAAACTGGCTATCCATTAACATCACAGTAGGTTTAAATACAGTTTTACCTGCAATACTGTACAGCGTAATAGTCAGCGAGTTTGCATTTTCAGGTAGTTTATAGGCGGCAAAAAAACTCTTTCCAGATTCGAACGAATAACTGGGAGAATCAAGATTAATCTCAATCTGTAACTGTTTTCCTGGTTCAAGAGTCTGGTAAAGTAAGCCCGCTAGTTGCTGACAACAAACAACTGATGCAGCCAATCCTTCATTAGCCTGTTGTTGACTGATAGCTGATGGCGTAGGCCATGTAGCAGTCCAATTATCGATATCTGCACGACAGATAGTAGCCACTGTCAGCACAAAAAAAACCGAAAAATACCTAAAAAACCGGTAATATATTTTGGGGTCCATAATAGAAGTCCTAGCCTTGTTAAGGATAAGGGCCACTTAATTTAAGTGGCCTGATATCTACCCTTCAAAGTGAAAGTAAGGTTAAGCGGGTTAGTTAAATAAAACTACCACCATGCTTCTACCTGCACACCAAACGTTAATCCGCTGTCTTCTCCAGTTTCAATCGACTCACTGGCTGCATTATAGTCATCGCCATCCCATCGCGCGTAAGTTGCAAACGCTCTGATAACGGGTCTCGCCCAGAAGCTTCGCCCTGCTGACCATTGTTGCGCTAATGTCACTTTCGTCAAATCTACCGTTTCCGCACCACTCGCCTGTGGTTTAACGCGGTCATACCCCACTTCCAAGGCTGTACTCATTACATCATTCCACTTATAAACAGGTCTAATCCCTGCTGACATCCATGTTTGCCCCTGGTTATTGTCTAAATCTTTTTTCTCATAAATACCTACATACATCCCTTCTAAATTTTCTGTAAGTTCAATCACCCCCTGATTGACGATACGAAACATTTTTCCATCACTTGTGTCACGACTTTGGTTATGACCTGTTCCGATCATACCATCAGTAGCATACTGCAACGCCAGTTTATTGTAGCCACCAAACCAATTACTCTGCGTATGCTGTACTGTAAATAAGTAGCCTTTGTTATCGTCAAAGTCCTTATCATCTTGCTCCGTGTTTAAGTTAGCTCGGCCATAATCCAGACCCAGTTCCAACTTACCATTTTCATTAATTGCCAAATCAGACAAACGAATGTCAAAGGTATCATTGGCCACATTGGTTCCAGATGAGCCACCTTTCGCTTGATAGTCATTTTCTGTATTACGCAGCCATGCTAAAGATAACTCACCAAACCCGACATCAATATTTTCAATACCTGCACCAGGACCCGACACATCCCAATAGTAATAATCATTAATATGCACATCATGCCGTTGATAATAACGTTTACCCGCCCAAATATTTGCACCAGGAAAACTATCAAGTACATTCTCACCAATAACATACATCTGTCTTAAAGATGACTTTGCACCATTATCACCCGTCAGTTCTTCCCAATCGTTTTCTTGATTAGAAACATATGCAATCATCGAATCCACGTAGAAACGCTTTTCCCCTTCTTTGTATAGTTCTTGCCCTAACTGTATTTCTGCATAGGTTTCACACTCGTTGCCTAATCGATATTTAGCTCCAGCACCTTGCGCTCTGAAACAAGCTTGATCACCTCCGCCCTGGGTTCCTCCGATTCCTGAGCGTAAATAGCCATGAAAATCTACCGCTGCAACAGGGGAAGAAAACAGGCTAGGTAAACAACAGATGAGAGTAATATAAGGAAGGTTATTTTTTATTTTTTGCCATCTACTGCGATTACTATTTTTATTATCTCGATGCATAATCTAACACCTCTATGTGCATGGGTCTCAGAAAGGACTTACATGCATTTAACTGCTTTAGTCACAAACTAGATGGTGAAAAATTACGAATCAAAAAACATCCTCCCCCCTGGATAAAATCCAGGGCGTAGTCGCAAGGGGGAGAATTGTTTTGCTTTAGACGTAGGGTCTACACGTGATAGGAGAGATCACATACCAAAATGACTTGGTACACAAGTAGGACCTAGAGGAATAGCTGAAGTTCAATGTCAGCAGAAAAAAACTGAAAAAAGAGTGAGTCACTTGTATTACTTGCAAGTGAGTTATCATTTATTTTCCATGTCACTAGCAAAGCGTTTACGGGCCAGCAATCCAAATAACCCCATCAACCCCAAAAGCAGCGAACTGGGAGCAACCACTTTAATGATAGACACATTGTCCACTAGCAGAAAACTACCAAAATCACCAAAGTTTTGCAGTGCAATGGCACCATCCTCAGCACCCGTAAACTCATAACTAAACGTTTGCCATGAACCAACGTCATCCACTAAACGGGCAATCATATCACCGGTATGAGGCCACTCTGGGTGAAGCTGAAAGCTTCCTTCTGCAGCATCAGCCAACAAATACTGGAACTCAACCCTATCGCCTTTTTGCCACTGAACATTAGTCCAAATTAATCCGGCACCTGTCGGTATAGTCGCAAAATACTCTCCCGATGCTGGGGTATACACCTGTCCTGAACGATCCGTAAATTCCTTAACAATGGCAGGCACCCCCATACCTAACTCAAAAAGACGACCTCCCATATCACCATTCTCAAAATCATCGTTAATCAATGATGCCTGAATATTAGTTATCCATCCTATAGTCATCACACAGACTAATAGTGCTTGTATCAGCTTTAACATAACCTCTCCAATACAGTTTGCGCTTAAGAGCTGAGTCAAAATATATCAAAGAACATATTGTAAGAAAAAGGCTGCCTCTGTAGTGTAAAAAAACAGAAAAGCTTGTATGGGTTAACAACCAATAAGTGAACAACCACAAGATTGCATTAAAAAATAAGGAAAATGAATCACACTGGAGGGGAGTATACCCGCAACAAAGGGTATAAAACGGAGGAAAAACTAGCCTGCAAAGAGAAGCACTAACCCTACGATTAATACGAGCCCCATCACAAACCATAGGATACCCGCAGTGAGTGCGGCAGCAAAAGCTTGCAGAATAGTGAACGTCCAAGCGATCCATTCACTTGAAGATTTATCCGATAAAATAGCAGAGCTGGATTTATCTAACGCAAGAACATCCGTTAATAAATTATAATTCTGCAATTGATGAGTTGAATGGGTATGACTGAATTGCTTAGCTTTGATTGCCTCAATGTTCTCAATCCATTGATTAGGTAACGAAAGCTGATCAGTCGATACCAATATCAACATATCCGCCATAAGCTCAAGATACTGGCCTCCTGGGTGCAAAAAGTTTCCCAGAAACATAAAGTCTGACGTAGGCAGTACATCCGAGGGTCCATCATAGTCAACAAATAATTTAACCAACGTGCGTTCGTTATATTCAGCCAGCATCATGCAGGGTAACGCCCTCCCACCCCAGTTCAACATAGCTGGGCAAGGAAAGCGATCATCCTTAAGCTGCTCATAGTGAGGAGGGATAACCGGATCACGTGGCATAATATTTAAGGGCTGCTCAAAAAGTACATCTAAGGAAAAGAGTGGAAAACTGTGGCAAAACCCAAAGCTGGCATCATCGACAGCCAAGCAACGAGCCATTGCTCGAGCCTCATAATTTAAGAGTTCAGAAGCTACTGCAGGATTAAGGCTAAAATAGTGAAACACATTCTCATCAGAGATCATCCAGTACCCTAGATTTTGATTGGGTAAACGCTCACACAGCAGTTCTATACTAGGAAAGTCTGCATCTATATTATCTGGGTCATCAGGCCAGTCAGATACTAACTGCCAATAAAAGCGGCTCCCCGATATAAAGGGCTGCCACAGTGGCAGAAATTTTTCATCTGTCCGCTGGATAAATGAATCAAATGGCTCCATACACCTGAGCGCCTTTCAACTCATTTTGAACTCATAGGATTATAAGTCATGCTCACCCCTCTTTTCTTAGTGCCGCTGTTTTAAGTTTAACTGGTTAATGGTTGTTTACCTACTTGAAACAGGAAAAAAATCGCCAAAAACGTGACTTCAAATAATTTTTTTTACTATTCAGGTGTCAATAATCACGTTAAATTTGAGGGAAGAGACATTAAAAAAACGAATCACTATGACTGTCAGGCTAGTTATAACTTTTCTCCATTTAAAATGGTTTTTCAAGCAACACCCCATAAAACCATATGTTCAGTCTTAATCAAGCCAACACTTATCACACAAAAAATATTTTCAATATCCGCAAATAAAAAACTCAATAAAAAAACAGTCACCATACCCAAGATGAAAGATGTATACCCAAAACGAAGGGTTTTTAGGGGCAGCCGTCAAGCGATGAAGCCCCCGGAGCTTATATTATTAATAAGTGACTGGGGTGAAGAGCGCAGACAACAAACCCTAATAATGATTAGTGAAGGGTATAAATGAATACACACTCATTATAGAAGTAGCAACCTAATCCTTTATACTACTACTTCTGTCTATTTACTTGAGATATTTTTCAGTAATTTTATCCATAATAGCCTTATCGGCTTTGACATCATCAAGTGCTTTTTGATGAGCCTCGACGACATTATCATCAATGCTTTTGTTAAATGCAAAATAGTGTTGACCCAGTTTAATGCTATAAACAAAGTCAAAATCAGCAGGTTTTAGCCCTTCTCTTTTTAATAACCATTTTGCAACGGTTCCATTATAAGATACGGCATCTACCTTACCATCCTGTAACTTTTTCACCATCGCGTAAAAATTGGTTGAATGAGAAAGGTTAGATTTTTTAACACCTGCTTTTGCTAATACTTGCTCACCAATATCATCACGAATGACTGCATACTTATATTTCTCAAAATCACCATCCGACTCAATTTTTACACTCTTAGGATTACCTTTTAAAACCATAATGTCATTGGTTGCATCCGTTAAAGGTCCTACCCATTTGAATATTTTTTCCCGACTAGGGGTTCTTGTTGTAGAATATAAAATATTCATACTGCCTTCTTCTTGAGTCGTGCGATAACCTCTAACCCATGGCTGTAACTTGATATCCCTATAACTATTTTTACTGCCCATTTTTTTGAACATTTCAACTAAAACATCTGTGTTTATACCTGTAGGGTTGCCATCATCCCCTTTAAAATTAAAAGGAGGAAACTCTTCAGTAATGTAGTTTACTCCTTGCGTTGGATCTGCCCATGCTTGAGCACCAAATGCAAATAATAGAGCGACTAATAAAGTACGCATAACTCACCCCTTTGTCATTTACAACTATACGTTGTAGTTAGACTAGCAGGGTATTTTCAAATACGAATATAAAAATTAAATTAACTTCTAAAATACAGTTATAAAAAAAGCCGGTAAATACCAGCTTTTCATCATACAAAAAATTAATAATATTGTTATTTAGTTGCCCGCCTAGCTAATAACAGCAATCCTGCAAATACTAACACGCTAGATGGGGCTACAGGAACAGGCACAACAGGCTGCGCAGCAGGTTGTACCGTAGGGGTTTGTTTAGTAATAACGGGGCCTGTGTGAGCAACGTCAGGTAAAGTTGTTTCAGGTAATACAGATTTATCCGGTTCACAATCAACTAATGATGTTGAAAGCGCTGGATCACAATCATCTACTAACAGTTTTTCATCAATATCAGGAGTTTGTTGCTGTGGCTGGTTAGGTAGCGCAAGCAACGGGAGTATTGTTTGAAGAGGAGGTGTATTCGGAGATAATTGATCAACCAGTTCATGATCCCACTGACGGCCATGACTGGGTTGTATCGATGGCAAGGGTGTTTCAACCACTAACTCATTAGGCTTACGATCAACATTACTTTCCGTAGAGGCAGTAATCGTTGGATTCATTTCAGGTTGATCATCAACAAGCCATGCAATGACTCGCTTAGCCCCCACACGCCAACTGCTTTCTTCTATCGATTGAGCATTTGTTTCAGGATCTGCTTGCACAGGTAATGCGAAAGTTGCTACTAACAGCAGACTGCTCACCGAACCAAATAATGAACCTCTTTTTTTCACTGCCCATACTCCTTTGTAACTTGTCCCCCATGACTGGGACTTTTTGTGGCCTACTGTATCTCCCCCTCCTAAACTAACGTTTCAACATACAGCGAGTCTTTTAAACATGCCTACTGTACATTTATTGGCTAGCTCACTAAGTCATTGCACTAAACATTTAGTGTCTTCTGCTCGTGTTAGCAGGTGAGTTTATCCACATTTGTATTGCTCAACCGGTTCACAAACACAACAAAATAAGCTTGTTATCAGTTTTATCATTACTGCTTTTTTATATGCTCACTTTTTCATCATATTGTCATCAATAACAGCCCTATTGATAACCAACCACTTCACATTTAATTTATGTAATGACTAGTAATTAACAAGCAAAATACAAATGTGTTCGATATTTCACACTAATGTAATTTTATGTAAAACGGGCTGACACAAGACGGAACATGTATCCTATTCATTCCCTATATTTTTCATACAAAAGCTAAACTGAACTAATCACTCAGATTTCCTGAAGGATGAGGTATACTTTTAAGTCAAAATTGCGGAAAATTAGTCGTCGCACACGTTCCCTGAAACCTGATATTGACAGCCCTTGCATAAAATGACACCGAGTCCCTCATCAGGCACTAGTCATCGTCATACTTGCAAGCGGCTTTGATTCGCTTATTTTGAGGTATGCATGAAACTATCGGAGTTTGGAGAAAAATTTACGAGCCAGACCGGTATACAATCCTTAATGGATGACCTGGGTAACGCCCTCGCCAGTGGTGAAGACTTCATCATGATGGGTGGTGGTAATCCAGCGCATATCCCTGCCGTAGAAGAAGCCTTCAAAGCCCGACTTAGTCGCATTCTCGATAACCATCATGAATTTGTCAGACTGATTGGCATTTATGATCCACCCCAAGGTGAAATAGAGTTTATCAATCACTTGGTTAAACTCCTTCGCAATCAGTTTGGCTGGCCACTTTCGGCTAAAAATATTGCCTTAACCAATGGCAGCCAGTCCGCTTTTTTCATGTTATTTAATATGTTTGCCGGACAGTGCCGTGATGGTACGCAACGTAAAATTCAGTTGCCTCTAGCACCTGAGTATATTGGTTATGCCGATGCAGGACTTACTAAGAACTTTTTTTCAGCAAATCGCCCAAGCATTGAGTATTTGGATAATCACCTATTTAAGTACCACGTTGACTTTGACCAGCTAAACGTAGATGAAACAACTGGGGCATTATGTGTCTCACGCCCCACAAATCCGACAGGTAATGTTTTAACTGATCACGAGATTGAAAAGCTGGATCAACTAGCCAAAGCCCACCAAATACCCCTACTGCTTGATGGCGCCTATGGTACCCCTTTCCCTAATCTTATCTTTACCGACGCTACCCCTTACTGGAATGACAATATTATTCTCTGTTTAAGCTTATCAAAATTAGGTTTACCCGCAGCCAGGACAGGTATTGTTATCGCGAATGAAGAAGTCATTAGCGCCATATCACGCATTAACGCGATTATGAGCCTTGCTACAAATAGTACAGGTAGTTTAATGGCAATGGATATGGTGAAGGACGGCAGCATTCTCACGTTAAGCAATGATATTGTTCGCCCATTTTATCAGCAAAAAGCTACTAAAGCCGTTAGTGTATTACAACAAGCCCTGGGTAATCATGAGTATTATATTCATAAACCTGAAGGCGCAATGTTCTTGTGGCTTTGGTTTAAAGACTTACCGATTAGCAGTTTAGAACTTTATCAGCGTTTAAAGGCGCGTGGTGTTATCGTAGTTTCTGGTCATTATTTCTTTCCTGGAATGGATACCACTTGGCGTCATCAGCACGAATGCATTCGGGTTTCCTATGCTCAAGATGATAGCAAGGTAAGCCAAGGGTTAAAGATTATCGCAGAAGAAGTGAAACGCGCCTACCAAGAAGGATAAGCTGAATTATTACGGAGCAAAAAAGAAGGCCTGTAAAAGGCCTTCTTTTTATGAAGACAAACTCAACATTTATGACCGCGGACGAAGGTGTGCTAACCAACGATGCTCTAACTGCCTAAATCCCCACACAATCATGAAGGTCAACATCATATAAAGTAAGCCCGCAAAAATAAATGCTTCAAATGGTGTATAAAAACGCGAATAAACCACTCGGGCTACCCCTGTAATATCCATGATAGTCACCACCCCCGCAATGGCAGAACCATGCAGCATGAAAACAACTTCATTGCTATATGCCGGTAATGCCCGCCTAAAAGCACTGGGTAAAATAATACGGTAAAACGTTTGCAAATAACTCATGCCATAGGCTTTTGCGGCTTCAATTTCACCTCTAGGTGTTTCTTTCATGGCTCCACGAATAATTTCCGTGGTATATGCCGCCGTATTTAATGTAAAAGCTACTAGCGCACAGTAATATGCATCCTTAAAAAAAGCACCTACTGACGAAGCATTTAAGTCAATAAACTGCCCCATCCCATAATAAATTAAAAAGAGTTGTACCAATAATGGGGTACCACGGAAAAAATAGGTATAAAACCAAACGGGCCAAGCCACCCAACGGTTCTTCGATAACCGTAAAACGGCCAAAGGCACTGCCATCAATAAACCAATAACCAGGGAAATAAATACCAGCTGAACTGTCAACACTAAGCCATCAAAATACATCGGGAGATTATCAAGAATAACTTTATAATCAACATATTGGAGAATAACTTCTTTAAAATCCACGCGCTTAGGCCTCCCGTCTGACACTGGCACTAAAGTGACGCTCTGCCCAGTTCAATAATAGAATTGAAACAGTGGTATATAATAAGAAAATCAAACAAACTGCAAAATAAAAGGTAAAAGGTTCTTGAGTTGAACCGGAGGCAAGCTGGGCTTTTCTGACCATATCTTCAAGTCCAATAATGGCCACTAATGCTGTAGTTTTGAGTAAAACTAACCAGTTATTACCAAATCCTGGCAAAGCATGACGCATCATTTGCGGAAATAAAATTCGCCGAAATATCATCCACGAACTCATTCCATAGGCTTTACCTGCTTCAAGCTGACCTTGATCGACAGCCATAATGGCACCTCTAAATGTCTCTGCCATATAAGCACCAAAAATAAAACCAATGGTGAGTACGCCAGCTATAAATGGATTAACATCAATATATTCCTCATAGCCCACAGACTCAGCAACGACATTAACCAGCATTTGGCCGCCATAAAAAATAAGTAGCATTAACACCAAGTCCGGAATGCCACGAATAACTGTGGTATAAAGAGTGCCAATAACGCGTAAAGGTAATGTTTTTGATAGCTTGGCCAGTGCAGTCAAAATCCCCAAAATTACTGAAATCAACAAAGACCACAATGCGACTTGCAAAGTAACCCAAGCTCCACTCACTAAACTGGCTTCATAGCCATGCAAACCTAGCATGATTATTACTTCTCACTGTCTTTACTATGGAATTTGGCGTATTTAACTTCCACAGATACAAAGTAAACACGCCAATATATCAAAGGTTATTGACCGTAAATATCAAAATCAAAATAGCGCTTTTGAATTTTATCGTAGGTGCCATCTGCGCGAATTTGCTTAATTGCTTTATTAAACATGGCTTTGAGGTCTTTATTTTGCTTGCGAACGGCAATGCCAATACCTTCACCAAACCATTGTTGATCACTGATTGCAGGTCCAATAAATTCGAAAGCATCCCCACCTTCTTTTTTCAAAAACCCATCAGAAAGCGGAATAATATCGCCTAACAGCAAATCCAAACGCCCTGCTTTCATATCTAAATAGGCTTCATCTTGAGTACTGTAACGCTTAATCGTTACTGCACTGCCATAGACATCAGTTAAATAACGGTCTGATGTGGTCGAGCGCTGTACACCAACTACTTTACCTTTTAAGCCTTCAGGTGAGATTGATATATCTTCCCCTTTTTTTCGTACAAAACGCACGGGGGTATGGTAATACTTATCAGAGAAATCAACTTTTTGTTTACGTTCTTCTGTTATCGACATGGATGCAATAATGGCATCAAATTTCCGCGAGAGTAGAGAGGGAATCATGCCATCCCAATCCTGAGGTACCATTTTACATTTCACTTGCATGGCCTGACATAATGCATTAGCAATATCAATGTCAAACCCTTTAACTTCACCGGATTCTGTCGTATAACTGAATGGCGGATATGCCCCTTCAACACCTATACGCACCGTTTTCCATTCCTTTGCAACAGCGGTGGCAGAAACCATTAACGCAATGGCCATCATCACTATTTTCTTCATAAAGAGACTCCTGCTTGTTGTCTTTATTGTTTTCCCATGGTTAACAGCGTAGCCAACATACGTAAGCTACGTTGCTAATAGCTGGTTGACAGGAATTGTTGAAGACGTTCAGTTTGTGGATTATTAAATAATTCCTGTGGAGCGCCTTGCTCAGCAATTAACCCCTGATGTAAAAACATTACATGATTAGATACATCCCGTGCAAAAGACATTTCGTGAGTCACTATAATCATAGTGCGCCCCTCTTCTGCCAAATCATGCATGACTTTTAATACTTCGCCGACAAGCTCTGGATCTAATGCAGAAGTCGGCTCATCAAATAGCATCACTTCAGGGTCGACGGCTAGTGCCCTGGCAATCGCTGCACGCTGTTGTTGACCACCTGAGAGCTGCCCTGGGTAATAGTCTCGACGCTCATAAATACCAACCTTCTGCAATAAGTGTTCTGCAGCTTCAACTGCCTGTTTTTTAGGTATTTTTAGTACATGGACGGGTGCTTCAATAATGTTTTGCAAAATAGTCATATGCGACCATAAATTAAAACTCTGAAAAACCATGGATAAGCGCGCTCGAATACGTTCGACCTGCTTAGCATTGGCAGGAATCGTACTTCCAGAACGGTCTTTCTTCATTTCAATCAGCTCGCCATGAACTTTAACCATTCCAGAAGTTGGAATTTCCAGCATATTAATGCAGCGAAGAAAGGTGCTTTTTCCTGATCCTGAGGAACCTATCATGGAAATCACTTCACCTTTATGGGCAGTGAGTGATACCCCCTTGAGTACTTCATGGGCGCCAAAATATTTATGAATATCTTCAAGCTCTAAGGCAGGTACTTCAGTCATTATTTTTCTCGCCCCTGAAAAGGGGTTACTCCTTTATAAATGATACACAAGGTACAATCAGCCTATTTCGAAATAGCATGCTAGGCGCTTCTACCCGAACACTTAACGCATACCTTTTTAAGCATTTTTAAAAGAAAACATCTTTCTCTAAAGCGCTGATAAATGACGTTTATTAAAACGTTTATATCAAAAAGTCATTACACGTTAAGTTATAAGAGCCGATTGTACATAAAATTTCTTATTTTTGTAGCGCATCACACTTTAGATGAACTCAACCCTTTCTAATCACATTTCTAAGCTTGACTTTTGTTTTATGAGCTTAAAAAGCACCTAAAGTAAGAACCATAAGCATGATACGTATAAACCGTAACAATCATTCGTTTTGCGCAAACATACCAGATAATTATCCAACCCAATGTCGCAAATAAGCCTATCTCTTACATATTCGCGACCACCTTCAGCAAAGATGACCTAATAGATCTCAAAAATTTGAGCCATTTCTAAGTTCTAACGTTGGTGCTGTTCATGGCTACCAAACAACGTTCCCGTTGGCGGCTGAAGATTTCGCTCCTGCTGCTTCACTCTTTCCTGTCTGGGCGTTATACCAAAGTGATTACGGTAAGTAGTACTAAAATGAGATGCTGTCGCAAAGCCACACATGGACCCAACCTGAGCAATGGGCTTATCCGTTTGCTGCAGCAGCTGTCTTGCCCGCTCTAACCTCAGTTGCAAATAATATTTAGAAGGAACACTCTGCAAGTGTTTACGAAATAGTCGCTCTAAGTGACGCCGGGACAAACCGACATGATAGGCAAGATCATCAGTACTTAAAGGTTCTTCAATATTTGCTTCCATAAGCGTTACAGCTTCTATTAGCTTCGTGTGACTGGTGCCAATGCGCACTTTAAGCGGAATACGCTGGGGATCTTCACCAGGCCGAATCCTCTCACAGACAAACTGCTCAGAAATTGTTGAAGCAAGTTCCAGGCTATGATGCTTCCCGATGAGAAACAGCATCATATCCATTGCTGCGGTTCCACCACTACAGGTATAACGTTGACCATCAATTTCAAATAAATTGCTGGTTACTCGTGTTTGGGGAAACTCTTCCCGCAAGCTGACTAAATCCCACCAGTGAATAGTTGCTTTATAGCCATCTAATAAACCTGCACATGCCAGCACATAGCTACCTGTACCAATACCACCCATGGCCATATTGCCATGCTGATGTTTACGTAACCACGCAATCACAGTCTCATTACCGGTCCGTGCAACTGGGCTTGCACCACAGACAAAGATCGCATCTAGTTCAGGAATAGCTTCCAAACTGCAGTCTGCCTGAGTAGAAACACCACTACTACTGGCCACCGCCTCACCGTCAGCACTAATGACTGTACATTCATAGAGTTCTTGTTCCGTTACCCAGTTTGCCATCCTAAGTGGCTCTATCGCTGACGAAAAAGCAATCAATGAAAAGTTAGGCAATAGCAAAAAACCAAAATGTAGTGGTTTTGCTGATACCTTTTCTTGTGCGTTATGGTGTTGTACTTCAAACACAACCATAGGGTATCTTGTCTCTTTATTCTGTTATCAATTAGCAATAGACCTAACCAAGCGTCTTATTCAATTTCAATAACCCATTGTTTTGTTGCCACAACAGCAACACTTTGGATGTTGAACATTAGCTCGGAACGGTAAGTAGGCAAAATTTCACACACCATAGCCCAAAAACGTAAAAATGTCATATGCACATAACAACTTGTCGCATTCATTAAAAAAATTAGCTATGCCTTCACCTGGACAATAGCTCATAATCCAGCCTAGCCAAGAAAAAAATACCCAGCTTGTGTGTGTAGAAACGTTCTTTCTGTCACATAGCGCATGTAACGCACAAAAAATGTGATAAAAGCAACAGCGTGATAAAAACTGCTACGCCCCAATAAAAGCAAAAATAATGGGTGCCAAATAATTATACTACACCGCAACTGTAATATTTCGCCTATGTACTACCAGAACCAAATCTATGAGCAGTCAGAACCAAAATAAATACGACATTATACGTCAAATCCAGCAGCGCCTTAGTGCACAACTGTCGCCAGATTTAGTTAAGCCTGTCAACGCGCTGGCCTACCACTTTTATCGCGAAAGCATTAGTAGAGAGCTGGTTCAAGCCCCTATTGACAAGCTTTGTGGCGCAATTATGAGCCTATGGGACTTTGCTCAACAACGGTCTAATCAGCCTGCTATCCGTGCTTATAACCCCACCTTTGAAGAACATGGCTGGGAATCGCGGCATACCATTATTGAGATCATTACGACTGATCAGCCCTTCTTGGTTTCATCCATTTCAATGGCACTAAATGCAGGTGAGTTTTTTATTCATCGCATTACCCATCCTGTTATTCCAGTGATTCGTGACGGCCATGGCAATGTAACTGATATTCCTGATGCGGAAGATGTCCAGGCTGACACATCTTTTGAGGCGGTAATGCGTTTCGAAGTTGCACGGGTGCTTGATCAAACGGTGCTCGATGACATGGTGCAACGTATTAAGTGGGTGCTTCAAGAAGTCAACCTGGCCGTTACCGACTGGCAGCCAATGCTAAAAAATATGAAAACAGCCTGTGATGATTTGGCGAAAGCCTCAGTTCCTGGGTTGGACAGTCATGAGCAACAAGAAATCGTTGCCTTTCTCCAGTGGGTAATGGACAGCCACTTTACTTTTGCGGGCTTCCGGGCCTATACCCTTTCTGCAAATCCTCAAAGCCCAACAGGGAAAATGGTTTTACAGGCCGACAAAAGTCTTGGCACATTCCGCAACATTGATAACCAAACCACTCGAGAGCTGACTCTTTCACCCTATTTATTACAGCGGATGCTAGCGCCATTTCCGCTAATTCTCACTAAATCCACCACCATGTCGTCAATTCACCGGCCAGCCCACCTTGATTACATTGGGATTAAACGGTTCAACAAACAGGGTCAGGTAGTGGGTGAGTGGCGCTTTTTTGGACTGTATTCTTCTTCGGCTTACGCAGCACCTTATCAGGATATTCCATTACTGCGTCGTAAGGCTCAGCGCCTCCTTGATACGATGCATATACCTGGCAACAGTCACAAAGGCAAAATTCTCCGAAATATTCTCAACCACTACCCTCGTGATGAAATGTTACAAGCTGACTATGAACAGCTAAATGACACCGTACAGGGTATTTTAGAAACTCAAGAAAGACGGCAGTTACGTCTGTTTATTCGCCCTGATATTTATGGACGCTTTATTTCTGCATTGGTTTTTGTACCCCGTGATCGCTATAACACCGAAGTACGGATGCGAATGCAAGAAATTCTACTACAAAGCTTTAACGGTCACAGTGTTGAATTTAATGTTCAGTTTTCTGAGCAGGTTTCTGCCCGAGTACATTTCACCATCCACTGTGAAAATGCCCACGAGCAGGAATACAATATCGACGAAATCGAAATGCAGATGACTAAAGCTATGTTGTCCTGGGCTGATAATCTGCATCTATCTTTGCAAAGCCGTGTTGGCGAAGCCGAGGCTAATCGCTTATTCCGTCGTTATGGCAATGCTTTTCCCGCAGGCTACCAAGCCGATTTCACCGTTGCCCGAGCCGCTGCTGATATACAACACCTGGAGAGTGTTCTTGCTGGTCAGACCATTAGTACTTACCTTTACCGACCTTATACCAGTGCAGGGAACCTGCATTTTAAAGTTATTGGTCGTGGTGACTTTATGGCACTGTCAGATGTGCTTCCTATTTTGGAGCATATGGGTGTTAAAGTACTGAGTGCTCACCCCTATGCCATCAAATGTACAGACTGTGCAACTTGCTGGATCCTCGACTTTAACATTGCCACGATTAGCGCAATTGACCTGGATAATAACAGCGCCAAGCAAGAGTTTCAGACAACCTTTATAGAAGCCTATCAAGAGCGCATTGAAAATGATGGCTTTAACAAGCTGGTCGTTGCTGCTGCCCTGACTTGCCGGCAAGTAGTGATGCTTCGCGCTATCTGCAAGTACTTGCTGCAACTTAAAGTACCATTCAGTCAGGCTTATATGGAAACAACGCTGGCCAATAATCCCATTATTACCCGGCAACTGGTGGAATTGTTCAGTCAGCGTTTTGATCCAAGCCAACCCGTTAACGAAGAACGCTGTCAAGAGCTACAACAGAATATCCAAGCAGCTCTGGATGCCGTTGCCAACCTCGATGAAGACCGGATTTTAAGGCACTATCTTGAGGTTATTTTGGCGATGCTGCGCACCAACTTTTATGTGCAAGATCAAGCTAACAATCTTAAACCTTATGTGTCTTTCAAACTGGCCCCTGAGAGAATTCCTACTGCACCTCAGCCCCGCCCTGCCTATGAGATATTTGTATATGCACCCTGGGTAGAAGGTGTTCATATGCGCGGTAGTAAGGTTGCTCGGGGTGGTTTGAGATGGTCAGATCGTCGTGAAGATTTCCGTACTGAAATCCTTGGTCTAGTCAAAGCGCAAATGGTTAAAAACTCCGTTATTGTCCCTTCTGGTGCAAAAGGTGGATTTGTAGCCAAACGCTTACCTGTCAGTGCAGAACGAGAGCAGATACAGGCTGAAGTGGAGTACTGTTACCGAACATTTATCAGTGGTTTGCTGGATATCACTGATAACCTCGTTGATCAACAGCTCACCCCCCCTAGTCAAGTGCTTCGCTATGATCATGATGACCCATACTTGGTTGTCGCCGCAGACAAAGGCACAGCCACCTTCTCAGACTTAGCCAATGAAGTTGCCATGAGCTATGGCTTCTGGTTAGGAGATGCATTTGCTTCTGGTGGCAGTAACGGCTATGACCACAAGAAAATGGGCATTACCGCTCGTGGCGCATGGGAATCTGTTAAACGCTTATTTAAAGAACTTAGTATTGATACCCAACAGCAAGACTTTACCTGTATTGGTATCGGTGACATGTCAGGTGATGTGTTTGGTAATGGTATGCTGCTCTCTAAACACATTCGTCTAGTAGCCGCCTTTAACCATCAGCATATTTTTATCGACCCCGCACCTGATGCTGCAAGTAGTTTTGTTGAACGCCAGCGACTCTTTAACCTTCCCCGCTCTAACTGGCTCGACTATGACACCCAGCTAATCTCCAAAGGTGGTGGTATTTACTCCCGATCAGCAAAAGTGATTGAGCTTACAACAGAAGCCAGGCAAGCACTAGGTATTGAAAAACAAAGGCTGACCCCAAACGAGTTGGTCAAGCATATTCTGCAAGCTCCTGTAGATCTTTTATGGAATGGCGGCATAGGTACCTATGTCAAAGCCAGTACAGAAACCCATGGGGATGTTGGTGACAAAGCCAATGACAGTGTCCGCATCAATGCTAATCAGCTCAGATGCAAAGTGATTGGTGAAGGCGGAAACTTGGGTTTCACCCAACTTAGCCGGATTGAATTTGCGCGTCGAGGCGGGCTGGTGACAACAGATGCCAGTGATAATTCAGCAGGTGTGGACTGCTCTGACCATGAGGTCAATATCAAGATTGTTGTAGATCAAGTAGTAAATCAAGGTGACTTAACCCAAAAACAACGCAACAAACTTCTGGCAGATATGACCGATCATGTTGCCTCTCTCGTACTGAAGCATAATGTTCAACAAAGCCAAATTCTTAGCTTGATTAATGCTAAAGGTGTTCAGCTTTTAAATGATCAGACGCGGTTGTTACGGTTGCTGGAAAAAGAAAAACGCCTGAAGCGTAAACTGGAATACCTACCCAATGAAGATCAACTCCAGGAGCGCGCTCAAGCTCAAGAAGGCTTAACTCGGCCTGAGCTTTCTGTCCTTCTTGCTTACAGTAAGATTCACTTATCAGATGCTCTAAAAGAAGAGCAAATAGGCAGTGATCCATACTTTGCACAACAAATACAAGATTATTTTCCCTCCCCCTTAATAGAGCGCTGCTTATCTGCTGTTGAGCAACATCCCTTACACAGTGAAATAATTGCTTCCCACGTCACCAATATTGTCGGTAACCGGATGGGACCGAGCTTTATCATGCGTGTCCAAGAGCAAGCGAATTGCTCAGCACTGTCCATCGTTCGCGCCTTTTTTGCGGCGACTCAGCTCTTTAATATTGATCAGATTTGGCAGGCCGTTGATCAACTCACCACAGAGGTAAGTTACCCAACGCAGTGCAACCTTTACAGTGCACTGCAAGAAATGACAGAAAAGGTCACACTATGGCTGTTACGGCATGGTGGGCATCCTTTGGATGTTGAGGCCACAGTGCAGAAATACTTACCAGGCCTTACTTATATTCGTCAGCAACTGCATTCACTGTTACAAGGTGAGCTGGCAACCACGTTCCAGCAGCGTGTTAGTCATTACTCAGCGCAGCATGTACCTGAATCTATTGCCGCAGCCTGTGCCAGCCTGTCTTTTGAGTACAATAGCCTGGATATTGTCCATCTGGCATTGCAAGAGCAACAGGATGTTAACCATGCAGCTCAGCTGTTCTTTGCCCTTGAAGAAAAGCTGACGCTCCAGTGGCTGCGCACTAGCATTAGCGCTCTTCCCCAACGTAATGTCTGGCAACGAAAAGCCCGTAATACATTGGCCGATGAGCTGGATGCAGCATTGAGCCAGGTTACCTGTCATGTTCAGCAGCAAATTGCACATGAGCAGGAGCAAATTTTGCCCTGCCTGGATAATTGGCTTGCACAAAAAACCAACACATTACGACATAGTCAGTCTATTTGGGCAGATATTCAATCCAGTGCAGAGCCTGACTTGGCGATGTTGTCAGTGGCTGTTCGAGAGCTACATAACCTGGCCTAAGAACAAAGCAAAACGTTTTTCACAACAACAACGAGTAAAAACACAAGCGAGTAACGCAAACGAGGTAAAAGCATGACTGAAAAGCAGGTAACACGAGAAGTCTTTGACGCTGTCATGGTCCCCAACTATAACCCACAGAAAGTTATTCCTGTGCGGGGTGAAGGATCACGAATTTGGGACCAGGCTGACAAAGAATACATTGACTTTGCAGGAGGCATTGCTGTTACCGCACTTGGACACTGTCATCCACGTCTGGTAAATGTCCTGTCTCAACAAGCACAAACACTTTGGCATTTATCCAATGTCTTCACAAATGAGCCTGCGCTTAAGCTAGCCCAAAAACTGACTGAATCAACATTTGCTGATAAGGTGTTTTTTGCCAACTCCGGGGCTGAAGCGAATGAGGCCGCGTTCAAGTTAGTGCGAAAATACAGCTACGATCATGTTGGCCCAGAAAAAAATGAAATCATCTCATTTACTCAGTCCTTCCATGGTCGAACACTATTTACCGTCTCAGTAGGTGGTCAGCCCAAATACCGTAAAGGTTTTGAGCCAGCACCTGGTGGTATTCGCCATGCCGAGTTTAATGACCTAGCATCTGTTGAAGCCGTTATCTCCGACAAAACCTGTGCGGTAGTGCTAGAGCCTATTCAAGGTGAAGGCGGCATTATCCCTGCAACCCCTGAGTTTCTAAGAGGTGTTCGTGCACTATGTGATAAGCATCAAGCGCTGTTAGTCTTTGATGAAGTGCAAACCGGGGTTGGCCGTACTGGACACCTGTACGCTTACATGGAATATGATGTGGTCCCTGATATCCTGACCTCAGCCAAAGCACTTGGTTGCGGTTTCCCTATGGGAGCTATGCTAACCACCGAAAAAGTCGCAAAAAGTCTGGTATTTGGTACCCATGGCAGTACATCAGGTGGTAATCCGCTTGCTTGCGCTGTTGCCAATGAAATCATTGATATTATTAATGACCCTACCTTACTAAAAGGCGTTAGCGATAAAAACAAACGGTTTATTGATGGTCTGAATGCCATCAATGCTAAATATGGCGTTTTCAAGGAAGTTCGCGGTAAAGGTTTATTGATCGGCGGGGCCTTAAATGATGAGTGGCAAGGTCAAGCGGGTCGCTTCTTACAAGCGGGGTTAGCTGAAGGTGTCATGGTGCTTGTTGCAGGTCCCAATGTAATCCGCATGGCTCCCTCATTGATTATTCCAGACACTGATATCGAGCAAGGCCTTGCCCTGCTGGAAAAAGGTATCGAAAAAGTTGTGAGTGAAGGACCAAATACCTAAGCGCCTCATTAGTAGGATAATAAGACTGGTAGGTAGATACATGTATTCGTGCCTACCAGTCAATTGGCGTATTTACACCCCAAGCTCTGATTGGGGTTTTCCTTCATTAAATAACGCGCTTTCGTTTAAAAACGTCTGCTCTGCGACCTCATAAAAACATAATTTGTCCAAATAAAAATAGTCTGGGTCGCATCAATAACAGTCCTTGTCTAGGCCATGACAGGGAAATACGGAATAATCAAAAGTAAAAAAATAAAGGAAATTAGGAGTATGAGTGAAGCCCCGTTCCAAAAGTGGTTGAGCTGGCTTGATAACCGTCAAGAAGAAATGCTGGCTGCAACCATAGCTCTGGCAAATATTAATTCAGGTAGTCTGAATCATGCTGGAGTAAAAGCTGTTGGTGATGAATTGTGTAAACTAGCAGCCCCTCTAGAGGGAAACGTTGAGCAGATTCCTATGCCCGCTCACCAAGTCATTGACGATACTGGGCAAATTAAACAGTACCCCTTGGCCAATGCCATAAGGATCACCAAACGCCCTCAAGCACCCATGAAGGTTTTCTTATGTGGGCATATGGATACAGTGTTTGCAGTCAACCACCCTTTTCAACAGGTGAAGTGGCTGGACAACAACACCATCAATGGCCCTGGTGTCACGGACTTAAAGGGTGGCTTGGTTGTCATGCTAAATGCGCTGGCCTGCTTAGAACGAAGCCCTCTGGCTGAAAAAATTGGCTGGGAAATACTTTTCAACCCTGATGAAGAGATTGGCTCACCGGGTTCTTCATCATTGTTTGCAGAATGTGCTCAACGCAACCATGTCGGTATGATTTATGAGCCTTGTTTCCCCAATGGCGACTTTGCTGGACAACGTAAAGGCAGTGGTAACTTCTCTGTCGTCGTCACTGGCAAAGCGGCTCATGCTGGGCGAGAACACCATTTGGGACGCAATGCTATTCGTGCGATGGCAGACTTTATCTCAGCCCTTGATGATTTCAACCAGCAACGAGACACTATCACTGTCAACCCAGGCTATGTTCATGGTGGCGGACCAGTAAATGTTGTACCAGATAACTGCGTCAGTCAGTTTAATATTCGTACTACCACGGCAGAAGATGAAGCTTGGTGCCAGCAAAAGCTCTCCGAACTCACCGCCTCTATTAATCAGAGAGAGGGTATCACTCTCCAACTCCATGGCGGCTTCGGTCGGCCACCCAAGTGTTTAACACCAGCAAATCAACGACTCTTCTCGCTGGCGAAACAGTGTGGCCAGCAAATAGGTCTTGACTTAGCCTGGCACCCTACAGGCGGATGCTGCGATGGCAATAACTTAGCCGCTTATGGCTTACCCAATATCGATACACTTGGTGTGCAAGGCGGCAAAATTCATAGTGATCAAGAATATATGCTGGTCAGCAGTTTAGTTGAGCGTGCAAAACTGAGTGCACTTTTGCTTTTTCACTTGGCAAATGACCATTCTGAAAACTGGGAACGGGGGGAACATGCTTCAGGTTAGACCGATCCATCATAATGACTTACCAGCGCTTGAACGCCTTGCGGTTCTCAGTCGTGGTCGACTGACAACACTGCCAGCGCATCGTGACCATTTAAGCAGCATAATCAGTGCAACACAGCGCGCCCTTCAAAACCCTGCCCCTGATTTAGCTGGAAACAGCTATCACTTTGTATTGGAAAATACTGAGTCCAAACAAATCATTGGTGTGGCAGGCATTGAGTCAGCTGTTGGTATTAACTGCCCTTTTTATAGTTATCGCTTAAGTGAAGTAGTCCATGCCTCTGCTGAGCTACAAATCCATAATCGCATCCCCGCCCTTCATTTATGTCAGGACTATGCCGGTAGCTCAAGGCTCTGCACTTTTTTTATTGATCCAGAATATTTAAACGCCACAACACGCCAGCTTTTATTGAAAGCACGTTTGCTATTTATGGGCATACATCGCAGCCGGTTCGCTGATAGAACGGTTGCAGAGTTACAAGGTGTTCTGGATAACCATCAGTTGTCGCCTTTTTGGGAATGTCTTGGCCGTCACTTTTTCTCAATGGATATTAGTAAAGCGGTGTTTCTGGTTGGCATTAATTCAAAAGCATTCATCGCCAGCATGATGCCCCAATATCCCGTTTATGTACCCCTATTATCTCCTGCAGCCCAAGCTGTTTTAGGGCAACCTCGTGCAGACATGCAACCTCACATGGCACTATTACAAGCAGAGCATTTTTGTTATCGCCACTATTTAGACATTTTTGATGCAGGTCCCACGCTTGAAGTTGAAACAAATCAAATCGAAACAATAACGCGTTTGACGTCTATTTTAATTAAGAAAATAACCTCAACACCAATTGAA
This sequence comes from Zooshikella ganghwensis DSM 15267, assembly GCF_000428585.1. GTDB lineage: Bacteria > Pseudomonadota > Gammaproteobacteria > Pseudomonadales > Zooshikellaceae > Zooshikella > Zooshikella ganghwensis. The sequence goes on from NZ_AUAF01000024.1 coordinate 30,740, forward strand.
AACCCTGCTCTACCATTATGTTTACTTAGCACTGGTGAGTTAAATGATTTTCGCTGTATATTGCGTCGAGCTGACCCTGAAAACCTGCAACTATCACTTGAAGAAGCGGAGTGTTTAGGTATAGCAGAAAATGACAAAATTCACTATGCCATGTTATGAGATAAAAAATATAGGGAGGTTACATATTAACCCAGAGCACGTTTAAGCAACCATAAATACTGATAAATAAAGTAGTTAATTATAAGAAGTCATCGCCTGTTACAGGAGTAAAAGTTAAATTCCCTGTAACCCATAATAACAACTCTAGCGGAGATGAAGGTGTACTGCTATGCAAAAGCCTCAATTAGATCAGCTGTTAAATGCAATGTGGCAAGATTATCTGGAACTGAATCCAGATGCACAACGCATATATAATTTATTTGCTTCTCACAATAATGATCAAGTAATTAATGACCATATTGCTTTACGCACATTTCAACACCCCAAAGTCACTATAGATAAAGTGGCCAGGCCTTTTCTTGCTGCGGGGTATCAGGAATCTGGTGAGTATCATTTTCCTGAAAAAAAACTATATGCAAAGCATTTTCAACATAAAGACATTTCTTTACCAAAAGTCTTTATAAGCGAGTTATGTTTAGATCAACTTTCTTCACAGTCTAAACAGACTATCGAGAATTTATTACAGTATTTAGATAGTAATAGTTTACTTCAGGATAATTTTTGTTATTCTGGCCGCCATTGGCCCTTAACGTTATCGACTTACCAACAATTGCTTGAAGAGAGTGAATATGCAGCGTGGACTGCAGCGTTCGGCTATCGTCCAAATCACTTCACGGTACTGGTTAATGCTTTACGCTCCCACCAAACTTTGCAAGAAGTTAACCACTTTCTTCAACAAGAAGGGTTTACCTTAAATAGTAGTGGTGGACTGATCAAAGGCTCTCCTGACGTTTTTCTGGAGCAATCTTCAACCTTAGCTAATAAAGTTGAAGTAGCCTTTGATGATACAACAGCTGTTATTCCTAGCTGTTTTTATGAGTTTGCTTTACGCTATCCAATGGCAGATGGCGAGCTATATCAGGGTTTTGTTGCAGCATCTGCTGACAAAATTTTTGAAAGTACTAATGTCAAAATAGCCATGGGTAACTGATTAAAAAGGTAAATAACAGCAGGTTTAACGAGACAAAAAAACGCGTAACAGGCAGTAAACAACAAACTATAAATAAGTTTTTATCTATTTTACGTTTGTTACGCGCAATATTACATTGTATAAATAGCCCCCAGCTGAGGTGTAAAAGAAAGCATCAGGGGGAACAAAGACAAAATAATAAATCTCCCAGAACTTGTGTTCAGGAAAAAATAAGAAAAGACTATTTTTCATATAAAAAAGGTTATTGGCTACTTAAACACTTCAAGTCTTATTGAGTTATAAAAGAATAAGACTAATCCAGGTAAAACCAAACGAGCCAATAAACCTGAATAACTATTTACTGATTAGGAGGCACCAAAATTGGTGAGAATGACCCCATGATGATTATTCGTCCCATCAACCAAAATGACTACGAGCGCCTATACGAATTAGCTGAAAAAACCGGTACAGGTTTTACTTCACTACAACCCAATGAAGAGCAGCTTAAACAAAAGATTACTGTTTCCGAAACCGCTATTGCCATGGACGAGCCCGAGTCCCCCGGTGAAGAAACCTATTTATTTGTGCTTGAGGATACTGCTACTCATCAGGTGGTGGGTATTTGCGGTGTTGCAGCAGCGGTTGGCCTTTCTGAGCCCTGGTACAATTACCACTTGGGTACCCTGGTCCACTCATCACGAGAGTTAAAAGTCCATAACATCGTACATACACTCAGACTATCCAATGACCATACTGGATATACCGAACTGTGTTCACTATTTCTTGATCCTGAGTATCGTCATAGTGGAAATGGCAGTTTATTGTCCAAGTCACGCTATGCTTTTATGGCACAATTTCCTAACCGTTTCGGTAAACAAGTATGTGCAGAAATGCGTGGCGTATCTGATGACGAAGGCAGATCGCCCTTTTGGGAGGCGTTGGGGCGCCCCTTCTTTTCGATGGATTTTTCCCATGCTGATTACTTAACAGGGATTGGTGAAAAAGTTTTTATTGCTGAGTTAATGCCAAAACATCTGATTTATACCAATTTACTGCCGGAGTCAGCTCAAGCAGTCATTGGTGAAGTCCACGAAAATACGCGTCCTGCCCTCCGCATGTTAGAAAATGAGGGTTTTCGTTATGAAGGCTATGTCGATATTTTTGATGCAGGCCCTACCGTAACCTGTCATTTTGATGATATTCGCGCTATTAGGGCAAGCCGTGAAGTTAAAGTAAAAGTTACTTCTGCTTTACCTTCTAGTGACACTACATTTGTGATCAGTAATACACTACTGAATGATTTTCGCTGCGGCATGCTACCACTGGTAGAAAGTAACGGCACTGTGGCTATTTCTCCTGAAGATGCGGCAGAGTTAAAACTTAACGATGGCGACCATGCCAGAATTTTTGAACTGTCAAGTGGGAGTGAGCAGCAATGAGCAACTTGAGTGTAATGATCAACGGTCAATGGCAAGCGGGTCATGGTGAAGACATGCTTTCCTTAAACCCAGCCAATGGCGAGGTTATTTGGGAAGGACAAAGCGCATCCACAGACCAAGTAGAGCAAGCAGTTAAGGCTGCTCGCCAAGCATTTGCAAGCTGGTCAGCAACCTCTTTGGCTGATCGTGAAGCACTCATGCAAAAGTTTGCTAAATTATTAGACGAACAACGAGATCATCTATCCCAGACAATTTCAAAGGAAACTGGAAAACCACTTTGGGAAACTGCTACTGAAGTAGCTGCTATGATCGGTAAAGTTGCAATTTCTATCAAGGCTTACCATGAACGGACGGGGACTCATACCAATGAAACCCCCGCAGGCACTGCTGTTTTAAGACATAAACCCCATGGTGTTGTCGCCGTTTTCGGTCCCTATAACTTTCCCGGACACATTCCGAATGGCCACATTATCCCAGCTTTACTTGCCGGGAATACCGTTGTTTTTAAACCCAGCGAACTGACACCACTTGTCGCAGAAACAACATTAAAAATCTGGCAACAAGCCGGCTTACCTGATGGTGTTATTAATCTTGTTCAGGGTGAACGAAATACAGGAATAGCACTCGCCAATCATCCTCAAATCGATGGATTATTTTTTACGGGCAGTTCAAATACAGGACACTTGTTGCATAAACAGTTTGCAGGTCATCCAGGAAAAATTCTTGCACTGGAAATGGGTGGGAATAATCCGCTCATTGTTGATCAGGTTGAAAATATCACAGCGGCTGTTCACGAAACTATTCAATCCGCTTATATTTCTGCAGGTCAACGTTGTACCTGTGCACGTCGGTTATTTGTTCCTAACAACGAATGGGGAAATAAATTTATACAACAATTAACCAGTGCAGTTGAAAAAATTGTTGTGGACTCTCCTGATGCCAATCCACAACCCTTTATTGGCCCAGTGATTTCTTCTCAAGCCGCAGATCAATTACTTTCTGCACAACAGCAGCTCATTGCTTTAGGTGGTAAACCTTTAGTTTTAATGAAAAAGCTAAAAGAAAATACAGGCCTCATTAGCCCTGGTTTAATTGATCTTTCTACACCTAACGATGTTCCGGATGATGAGCATTTTGGCCCCTTGTTGAAAGTGTATCGTTATGACACTTTTGAAGAAGCAATTGATCGAGCCAATAACACCCAGTATGGTTTATCCGCAGGGCTTCTTTCCGATAGCCATGATCGCTATCATTACTTTTTGCATCACATTCGCGCTGGCATTGTAAACTGGAATAAACAAACCACGGGGGCAAGTAGTGCAGCGCCTTTTGGTGGTGTGGGTGCAAGTGGTAACCATCGACCCAGCGCTTATTATGCTGCGGATTATTGTGCTTACCCTGTAGCAAGCATGGAGGTTTCAAATCTCACACTGCCAAACAACTTATCTCCCGGTCTATCTCTAGATTAACCCCGTACTACCCTATAGAGAAAAGGCTCTTTGCAGTCAAAAGCCTTTTCTCAAAATATTGCGAAACAACGTTAGTTAAACAACAAATGCGTGAGTAAAGCGAGATGATACTCCTCCATGAAGGGTGTAACAAAACTATATATTTGTGTTTTGTCCTATGCCTCCACGGAAGAGATAAGATCATCTCTTTATAATAAGAGACAAATAAAATGCATGCTGTTGAAGCAAATTTTGATGGCTTAGTGGGTCCAACCCACAATTACGCAGGGCTTTCCTATGGCAATGTGGCTTCCAGTAAAAATCAGCAAGTGACATCAAACCCAAAAGAAGCTGCTCTTCAGGGCTTAGCCAAAATGAAAGCACTTCATGATATGGGGTTTGTGCAAGGTGTGCTAGCGCCTCAAGCACGACCAGACATTAATATACTCAAACGCCTTGGCTTTACAGGATCTGATGCACGTATTTTAGCTCTTGCAGCAAAAACCGACCCAGTTTTACTTGCCTCATGCTGCTCAGCCTCCAGCATGTGGACAGCTAATGCTGCAACCATCTCACCAAGTAGCGACACACTGGACGGTAAAATTCACATTACTCCTGCTAATTTAGTCAATAAATTCCACAGAAGTATTGAGCCAGAAACAACAGCACGCACTTTGCAGGCTGTGTTCAATAATGACCAATATTTTCAACACCATCCCCCACTCCCCGCCGTAGATGTGTTGGGTGATGAAGGCGCTGCAAATCATACACGCCTTTGTCAGAACTATGGCGATTCAGGCATGGAGTTATTTGTCTTTGGTCGTTATGGATTATCTCCAGAAAAGCCTGCTCCCAGTCGTTTTCCAGCACGTCATACTTACGAAGCATCTTCTGCTATTGCCCGCCTTCATGGGTTAGCCGCAGAGCAAACATTATTTATTCAACAAAACCCCGCTGTTATTGATCAGGGAGTATTTCATAATGATGTTATTGCTGTAGGCAATCGAAATGTATTGTTTTTTCACGAACAAGCTTTTTTAGAAAAACAAAACTTATTAAACAAGCTTAATGACTTTTTTAATGACCAACCTTTTTATCCAATTGAAGTCAACTCAAGTGATATCAGTGTGAAAGATGCTGTTAACACCTATTTGTTCAACAGCCAATTACTGTCACTTGCCAATGGAGAAATGGTCATTGTTGTTCCTGAAGAATGCTTACACAATAATACAGTTAAGCAGTATTTATCAGAATTAGTCAGTGCAAATAACCCAATAACTCAATTGCTCAGCTTTGATTTAAAACAAAGTATGCAAAATGGAGGAGGACCAGCTTGTTTACGCCTACGTGTAACATTAACCCAGGATGAGCTTAATGCAGTCAACCCTCACTGTATTCTTAATGATTTCCTTTATTCAACACTAACAGGTTGGGTCAATAAGCACTATCGAGATCAATTAACTATCCAAGACTTAAGTGATCCGTCTTTACTTCACGAAACACAACTCGCACTCGATGAACTCACACAAATACTACAGTTAGGTAGTATCTACCCCTTTCAACGTCATTAATGACTTATTTTGGCCATAAAAAAACCCGGCTATTTTGCCGGGTTTTTTTGTCTTGCTTTATTATCCTAATTCAAAACTGCTTATGAAAGTACTGCTGCAACACTCAGCACAGCCATAATCAGGATGGTTAAAATGATCAGCAGTGGCCAAATAAACTTCAACCAGCGGTTGTAAGAAACACGACCTATAGCCAAACCACCCATGACCACCGCAGAAGTAGGTGTAATTAAGTTAACAATACCAGAAGCAGACTGATATGCTGTTACCACTAAGTCTCGTCCTACACCAGCAAAGTCAGCTAAAGGCGCCATAATTGGCATGGTTAATACTGCCAGACCAGAAGAAGAAGGCACTAAGAAGGAAAGCACTACTTCCAACCAGTACATTAAATTAATAAAAGCAATACTATTTAATCCTGCAAGCGCTTGCTCTGAAGCATGAAGAATAGTATCAGTGATCATACCGTTATTCATGACCACCACAATACCGCGAGCAATACCAATAATCAGTGCTACCCCTAAAAGGTCACGAGCACCATCAACAAAATTAGAAGTAAACTCTTCTTCACCCATTCTGGCAATTAAACCAACCACAATGCTTGACCCGATAAATAGGGCAGAAATTTTTGCCATCCACCAGTCTAAAGAAGACACTCCGTAAATCATCACCGCAAATGTTAGAGCAAAAACAATCAAAATCAATTGCCTAGAACCACTGAGACTAATATCCTGATTTTGATCTTTACCATGTAAAAAGTGCTTTTTATTATCTTCTGCCATGTCTGCCACTAACGAAGCAGATGGGTCTTTTTTGACTTTAGCAGCATAGCGCATAACAAAGGCAACACAGATTAACCAACCTAACCCCAAAATAGCTAAACGCCACATCATACCTACAGAGAATTTTACCCCTGCTGCATCAGATGCAATTACAGTTGCAAAGGGATTAATGGTAGAGCCTAGCGTACCAATACCCGCTCCTAATAAAATAATGGCAACACCGGTTACCGCATCATATCCCGCCGCTATCACCACAGGTATTAACAATGTATAAAAGGGTATGGTCTCTTCGGCCATACCGTATACCGTTCCCCCTGCCGCAAAAAGCAACATTAATATCGGGATCATTAAAATCTCTTTTCCCTTTAAACCGGTTACAGTGCGGGCAATTCCGGCATCAATCGCACCTGTTTTATTAACAACCCCTAAAAATCCACCAATAATCAAAACAAACAATGCAACATCAATTGCATTTGCCTCATAACTGTCATGATCATAGAAGCCGTCAACAGGCGCTAAAAAAATTTCCCACACACCTTGTGGGTTTGCATCCACCTCTTTATAGGTCCCTGCTACTGGGACTTCTTTATCAAGTTTCTCATTATGAACCCTATCATACTGACCAGCAGGCACTAACCACGTTAAGCCTGCCACCACAATGATGAGGAGAAAGAGTATGCTATACGCTGAAGGGAACTTAAACTTTGCCATCGCAGTACTTCCTTTTTATGGGGTAAACTGGATTTTTTGTTATTGGCTCATGTTGTTGAACTGAACTTATATTAAACGCTATTAAAAGTTTATTATTAATTGGCATGATGTCTAATAACTTATTCTCAACCATAACACTTAAAAACTTTTTTCATAACGTTTAACCCATCCATCAACACTTACTTATTAGATTTAAGCCAAGATTAATGAAATATTGACTGAGCGCCATATGTGATTTACGACGCAGTTGATATTGAAATGTAAAAGCACGCAATACGTGCTTCATGGATTTCTACCACACCAAGTATTATTTCTTGGTGTTTAAGTGCGCTGCCAGCAACTGTGATCAAGTTAGAATGAGTTAAGGGTTGATTCAGCCAACGATTAACTCCGGATTGTAGTCTATCTAAAACACTTGTTCTTGATAAAGATCAAACGCCTGAAAAGAAAAATTATTGAATCAATGGTATTTAATTTTTCTTTTAAAAAGGCGTCACTTACAGCGCATTTATGCAAGTATTCAAAAAGCTCGATTGTTAAAATATTAATCAATAAATTTGCTTAATAAGTTAATTTTAGTAGCATTAACAAAAAAAATAATTATCGAGCAAATATTAATCATTTTTTCTTGTAACTTTACTACAAAACCTCATTCTATCACCCTGGCAGCTGAACAACCTACCAAAAAGTGACTATTAATTTCTGTTTAGCGACAAACCAAGTGCTAAAAAAATAAATCACATGCAGAATTATATAGCTAAACTTTACTTTTGCCACAAGTAGGTTAATAGTAAGCCTATATTCAAAACACACGAAAACAGCGAATAAGCAAATTGTCGTTTAAATGCACAACAATGCTCAAAAATAAAAGCTGTATTTTGTTATTTTACTAGTTTAGTTAAAATTCACATTAAAATGGGTATTTTTACGTACAGTCAAAAAAAAATCGTAGCGCTAGCCTATGTCGCGCATTGAGAGCTTCCAAGCTAATATCAGCTTATATATTTTAAATACTTTCCAACTTGCGACAGCTTCTTATCAAAATGCCGCAAGTATTTTTAAAATGAATAACACTTCTTAAATAGTGTTTTCTGTCAAAATTCTTGAAGTACTTATTGATAACTTATCCAGCTTAATAGCACTCAAGATTTTTTATGATAAAACTATTAAATATTGTGTTATTCATACAAACTTAGTGTCATACACTAGGATGTTATAATTATCCTTTACTTTTAGTCGCTTGTTGACAGGCAAGGAGAGAGCAAATGTCTCGCTTTTATGTTGGCTCAGAAATTGGACAACTACGCAAAGTACTACTTCACCGCCCAGAATTGTCTTTACGGCGCCTGACTCCATCAAACTGTGAAGACCTCCTTTTTGATGATGTCTTACGTGTTGAAGAGGCCGGTAAAGAGCATGATGTATTTGCTCAAACACTACGAGATAACGGCGTTGAAGTCTTTTTGCTGCTCGATGTTCTCGCTGAAACATTATCCTCTCCTGAAGCCAAAAAATGGGTTTTGGATCGTCAGGTCTCCGAATACCGCTTCGGTCCTACATTTTCAACCGAGGTTAGAAGCTTCCTCAATGAAATGGATAATGCCAAGTTAGCGTCACACCTGATTGGTGGATTAACTGTTGCAGAGCTTAACTCACAGTGCCCAAGCCCTGTTTTGCAAATGATGCACGAAACAGACTTTATTTTAGACCCAATTCCTAACCATTTATTCACCCGTGATACTTCTTGCTGGGTCTATGGCGGAGTATCTGTTAATCCAATGGCAAAACCCGCTCGGAAGCGCGAAACTGTTCATTTACGTGCCATCTACAAATTCCACCCCATGTTTAAAGATGCTGATTTTGAAGTCTACTTTGGTGATGAAGACCGTAACTTTGAACTAGCAACACTTGAAGGTGGCGACGTACTAGTTATTGGCAAAGGTGCTGTTTTAATTGGTATGTCAGAACGGACAACACCGCAGGGAGTTGAGTTATTAGCTCGCAACCTATTTAAGACAGGCCAAGCTAATAAAGTGATTGCTTTGCAACTGCCTAAAGCGCGGAGCTGTATGCACCTCGACACAGTAATGACTCATATGGATTATGATTGTTTTACTGTTTACCCCGATATTATGCGTAATGATATACCTGCCTGGGAGCTTACTCCTGGTAAAGCAGCAGGTGAAATTAACTATACCCGCATCAAAGATAGCTTTATCAAAGCCATTGCCCGCACATTAGAAGTACCAGAATTACGTCTTATTCATACTGGAGGTGACGTATTTGAGGCAGAACGTGAGCAGTGGAATGACGCCAATAACGTGCTTACTGTGCGTCCTGGTGTTGTAATTGGTTATGAGCGAAATGTTTATACCATTAAAAAGATGGAAGAAGCAGGTATTACTGTGCTTCCAATTCCTGGTGAAGATTTGGGTCGCGGTCGTGGTGGAGCACGCTGCATGAGCTGCCCACTAGAACGTGATGATATCTAGTTCGACTTATTGATTAATCTTTGACTTATGGTTCTTAACCCAAGACCATACAACAACTGTTTTAGATAAGAGTAAGGTAAATAGTCATGGCATTTAATTTAAGAAACCGCCATTTTCTTAAACTAGAAGATTTAACACCTCGTGAAATCAAGTTTCTACTACGTCTTTCTGATGACCTAAAAATTGCAAAATACACAGGTCATGAGCAACCTCGGCTGCAAGGTAAAAACATTGCCTTAATTTTTGAAAAATCTTCTACTCGCACACGATGTGCTTTTGAAGTAGCAGCATACGACCAAGGCGCAAATGTCACCTATATTGGCCCATCTGGCTCACAAATAGGTGCTAAAGAATCCATGAAAGATACGGCTCGTGTCTTAGGCCGCATGTATGATGGCATTGAATATCGCGGTTTTGGTCAAGAAATCGTCGAAGAGTTAGCCGCTAGTGCAGGTGTTCCTGTTTGGAACGGCCTTACTGACGAATTTCACCCAACGCAAATTCTTGCCGACTTCCTGACCATGTTAGAGCACAGTGGTAAGCCCCTTAATGAGATTGCTTACTGCTACTTAGGTGATGGTGGTAATAATATGGGTCACTCACTCATGATTGGCGCCGCTAAAATGGGTATGGATTTCCGTATGGCTGCTCCAGAAGGCTGCCGACCTGATGAGAAGCTCGTCAATGTTGCCCAAGAAATTGCCAAAACCACTGGCGCTAAAATCATGATTACAGATGATGTAGAAGCCGCCGTGAAAAATGCTGACTTTTTATACACTGACGTATGGGTGTCTATGGGTGAGGCCGACAGTGTCTGGGAAGAGCGTATTAAGCTGTTGAAGCCTTATCAAGTTAACCGTGAGTTAATTGAAAAAACTGGTAACCCCAATGTGAAATTCATGCATTGCTTACCTGCATTCCATAACAGAGAAACCAAGGTCGGTGAAGAAATTTACCAGAAGTATGGTCTTGATGGTATGGAAGTTACGGAAGAAGTATTTGAATCTAAGCACTCAATTGTCTTTGATCAGGCTGAAAACCGGTTACACACTATTAAAGCCGTAATGGTTGCCACCTTAGGCAGCTAATAATCACCTAGTCTGCTAGAACCTGGCTGCCCCTTTCCCCATCCAGGGCAGCCAGTCCCCACTTATAGAGAGAGGAAGCAAGCATGTTAGTTGTAATCGCGCTTGGAGGCAATGCTATTCTCCAACGGGGTGAACCCTTAGAAGCACACATTCAATATCAAAATATTAAAAAAGCAGCAGCGGCTATCGCTAAAGTCGCTGAAGAGCATACCGTCGTGTTAACCCATGGTAATGGCCCTCAAGTGGGTTTATTGGCATTACAAAATGATGCCTATAAAGATGTTTCTCCCTACCCTCTTGACGTGTTGGGTGCAGAAACAGAAGGTATGATTGGCTATATGTTTGCTCAATGTCTTAACAATGAAATGCCTAAGCAATCCGTTGCAGCATTATTGACCCAAACCATTGTTGACAAAGACGATCCTGCTTTCGCTGATCCTACCAAGTTTGTAGGTCCTGTTTACAGTCAAGAAGAAGCAACTGAACTCACACGTACCATGGGCTACACCATAAAAGCAGATGGTCTCTATTTCCGCCGTGTTGTGCCTTCTCCTTTGCCTAAAGCTATTGTTGAACTAGATACCATCAAAGCGCTGGTTGACCAAGGCAGTTTGGTAATTTGTACTGGTGGTGGTGGTGTTCCTGTTGCAAAAACAGGTGACAAGCTTGAAGGTGTTGAAGCCGTCGTCGACAAAGATCGCGCTTCTGCCGTGCTTGCACATGACCTGAAAGCTGATGCCTTGATTATTCTGTCTGATGTGGATGCTGTTGCTATTAACTGGGGAACCCCAGAACAGAAAAATATTAAAAAGGCAACGACAGCTCAAATGGATTCATTTGACTTTGCTAAAGGCTCTATGGGACCAAAAGTTGAAGCTATCTGTGACTTCGTTAAGCAAGGTGGCAAAATCGGCGCAATTGGGTCTCTTGATAATGCCGAAGGTATACTACGGGGTGTTACAGGCACTGTAGTTTCTGAAGACCACAAAGGTGATATTGAGTACTACTGATGTAGTCCAACTACCCACATGAGATACCAAGCTGCTTGGTATCTCATTGAAGCAACAATTGAAAACACATCATAGGGATATAATGTTTAGATACAAAAAAGCCAGCTAAATGCTGGCTTTTTTGTAATATTTTGGCGTCCCCTAGGGGACTCGAACCCCTGTTACCGCCGTGAAAGGGCGGTGTCCTAGGCCACTAGACGAAGGGGACGCAGGCCTTCGCTCTCAATTTCTGTGGCGAACGGGTGCGTATCCTACGAGCTAATTACTTATGGGTCAAGCTTTTTTATGACAACATTAAAAATGAAACAAATCAGCAACTAAACTGCTGCTCGCTAACGCCCATATCTCCCGTAACACAAACATACTATTATCCATTCTAGAATTTACCTAAACAGCTTTGAGCAAGCGGCCTATACTCAATTAAGAATTAAGGTGAATAACAACCAGTAAATGGAGAGTGTGGTGTCACCTATTACTACTACAGCAGCGATATTGGTATTTGTCATCATCTTAATAGGCGCAGCGTATGCCTACCATAGCGCTGAAAATGCCAAAATCGAAAAAAGCCGAAAGGCCTCAATATTTAGTAACCGGGTTAGGCGGGTTGAAGAGGTAATGAGTTCGTTACCAATGCCCTATCTTGGCCATGGCTTAGGGAAATTTTTAATCCGTGAAAAGCTTGATGCGTTAGAGTCAATAAAAAGCTTATCATCAAAAGACCATAACTCATCTATTGAGGAACGTATAGCCAATACCAAAGGCGAAATGGTCGAGTTTATAGATAAAATTATTCAAGAACAGCATAAGTCAGTCAACATTACTGCTGAGGCACAAGCACAACAACTTCACAATACCTTCCATGAGTGCCAACGACTTGTCTTGGCTAGCTTTAAGAGCAATCGCATCAGTAAAGTTGATGCATCAAAACTCATAAATTACATTAAGGAACGCCTTATCATTATCACCTATGAGCTGTTTTCTTATAGTGCTTATAATGCACAGCAGGCGGAAAAATACACCCTGGCTATCCACTATTATGAGCGTGCTATTGATGAATTACGTAAGCATAATGCCAGTCATACCTATGATGACTACATTCAAAAGCTCAAAATTCGTATTGCTCATGCAGAGGAGCAACAAAAATCACAAACCAGCCAGGAGACACCCGAAAATCAAAGTAGCAGTTTAGTCAGCAAGCTTGATGAGCTTGTTGATGAAGATGAAACCTGGAAAAAGAAAAACGTCTACGACTGATACTTACGCTGCCAGAATGCACCAGGGAGTGGTATCCTACCTTTTAAGCCTTATAATCACTATTAATAACTTATTAACAGGTCATACAACACCTGACTAATGAATATCAAGTTTACAAAACGACTATCGTATAAACAGGCCAGAAACACTGTACTTGTCGCCTTTTTACTTGGTCTTATGCTGAGCATTGCGCAGGTTACGCTTGATTATAGTTACGAAAAAGCATTTATTGATGCACAAATTCGCTCTATTTTAGACATCACTCGTAACCCTGCCGCACGTATGGCCTATATTATTGACCACGAGCTGGCACAAGAATTGGTCAATGGTCTGCTCAAGTCACCCAGTGTTATCGGTGTAGAGCTGATAGATAGTAATGCAAATGTTCTGGCTTCAGCCAAAGAGGCCATGTTTGATGCGCCTTATCGGGGCATTAGTGACTTTCTGTTTGGTAAAACCCGTTACTACCAAGAACCGCTAACCATTGACTATAACCCCAATGAGCTATTGGGCTATCTCAATCTAGAAATTGATACCTATGCCATTGGCTCAAGCTTTCTGCAACGCTCACTCACAACACTGGCAACAGGTTTCGTACGTAGTTTAGTTTTATCTGTTATTTTATTATTTTTATTCTACAGTACATTAACCAAACCCTTAGTAAGCCTGATTAAAGCGCTAACCCGGCTTAATCCAGAAGATGAAAAAAATGCAGTGCAACTCCCCTACCCTAAACATCATGAAGATGATGAAATAGGCTGCCTGGTCAAAACAACGAATCAATATCTTCAGAGTCTTCACTCAAACCTGACCCGTCGCCAGGAAGCTGAAGCACAGCTCCGCCACTACCTTGGGCAGTTGGAAACCATTGTCGACCAACGCACAGGGGAATTACGCCGAACGAATGAACAGCTTCAAACCAGTAATGCCATGCTTGAACGAGCACGTCATCAGGCCGAGCAGATGGCAGAAGCACGCTCGGCTTTCCTGGCAAGCATGAGTCATGAAATCAGGACCCCTTTAAATGGGGTATTAGGAATGATTGGTTTAACGCTAGACAGCGAACTAAACCATGAACAGCAACAACAACTCACCATTGCTTACAACTCAGGTAAAGTATTAGTGGAGTTATTGAACGATATACTTGACCTGTCGAAGTTTGAGTCAGGAAAATTACTGCTAGAACAAATCGAGTTTGACTTACGTGGCACGGTAGAAGACGCTGTTAATTTGCACAGTCAAAGTGCTAACGAAAAGAAACTGGCATTAGAGTGTGATATTGCCCCAGAAATACCAGAAAACATATTGGGAGATCCTACTCGCATCCATCAGATAATTAGTAACTTGCTAAGTAACGCGATAAAATTTACCAGTAAGGGTTTTGTCCAGCTTAGTGTTCAAGTCGCCGATGAAAATGACCAAGAGTTTATCGTCGCAATTAATATCAAAGACTCTGGCATTGGCATCAGTAAAGAGGCTCAAGAAAAAATCTTTCAGCCCTTCTCCCAGGCCAATGTCGATATTACCCGAAAATTTGGCGGTACTGGCTTAGGTTTAGCGCTCTGTCGAAACCTAAGTGAAGCGATGGGAGGCCACCTTAAAGTAAGCAGCGAACCTTCTTTAGGCAGCACCTTCACCGTTATCCTACCACTGGCCAAACCCGAGCATATTTTTCGACCGCAAGTTAACCCACAGTTGCAGTATTATCAAATTCTCTTGCTTTGCCATGATGCGCTTCAACAGACACTATGCAATCATTTAGACTACTGGGGTGCTCCTTACAAAACACTGAGTTACCAGCAACCGTTGGTACCACAACTTGAGCAAATCAAGCCGCACCTATACTCATGCGTTATTATTGACAGAGCCGCTGATGCCAATGCATTTATAAATGCCAATGATGATATGAGTATTATCTTCGCCACCGCTCATCAGGATATGCTGGATAAAGAAACACAACAGATTCTGGGTATCAGCAAACAATTGCAGTTACCTTTACGTAGGAATGAACTTTACAGCACATTACTTCAGGTTTTTCACCTGTCTTCCCAAACAACTGTTGAGGAAATATCCCAAGTACCTACATCAACATTTGAGGCCATGCATATTTTGGTGGTGGAAGATAACCATATCAATCAACTTGTCGTTAAAGGTATGCTGGAAAAAATTGGTCATCATGTCGACGTTGCGACTCAGGGCAAAGAGTGCCTAGCACTTTGTCAACAACATCACTATGACTTAGTCTTTATGGACTGCAACATGCCTGTAATGGATGGCTACGAAGCCACTCAAAAACTGCGTACCATCGAACACATGAAATCAGTACCTGTCATAGCGCTTACGGCCAATGCACTAAGCCATGACCGCCAAAAGTGCTTGGATTCTGGTATGAATGACTATTTGGCAAAACCTTTTAAAAAAGACCAGCTGGCTTATATGGTTGAAAAGTGGGCAGGCCAACATCGTAACTCTCTTACGGCCGAGCCTGCTCGTGCTTAGGGCCCAGCCTAATCGAAATAGATCTACTGTATCCCCAGCATCTAGGCACACATTAAATAGCCCTCAACTTGCTGGCTTATAGAAAGTGGTGAGGTTATTGGTGAAAACCGTTGTATTTTTTTTGCCTGAGGTGAAACCAAGAACTTGGTAAAATTCCACTTAATCTTATCCAGTCCAAATAAACCAGGCGCTCGGCGTTTTAATAATGCATACAGCGGATGTGTGCTTTCACCATTCACATTTACTTTTGCAAACATCGGAAAACTAATCTGAAACTGAGTATCACAAAACGTAGCAATTTCGCTATCACTCCCTGGTTCCTGCTGTAGAAATTGATTACACGGAAAGCCTAACACCACAAAGCCTTGCCCCTGAAATTGTTGGTAAAGGGTCTCCAGTTCTGCATACTGTCGTGTAAAGCCACACTGACTGGCTGTATTTACAATTAACATTACCTGATTTTGATAAGGCTCAAGTGTCATCCACTCGCCTTTGATCGTTTGGCACGGTATCTCGTAAAGTGAATCAGCCATTGCAAATCTCCATGTTAAAAAAAGTATATTAATTATCTTCCTTGCTAGACTCTGATGATGCCGTAGTAAATTTTAATGAAGCAGAATTAATGCAGTAACGTAATCCTGTCGGTTGGGGACCATCAGCGAAGACATGGCCTAAGTGGGCCTCACATTGACTACACATGACTTCTGTTCGTACCATTCCATGACTATGATCTGTTTCTGTATGGACTACCTCTTCATCAATTGGCTGGTAATAACTAGGCCAGCCAGAACCTGAATCATACTTGGTCGTAGAGTGAAATAACGGCTGCCCACAACAGGTACAACTATAAATACCTGCCTCTTTCATACCCAGGTACTCTCCAGAGAACGCTGGCTCAGTCCCCTTTTCACGGCAAATTCGATATTGCTCAGGTGTTAATTGTTGTTGCCACTCTTGAAGAGACTTTTTAACCTTTTTATTTTTATTCATGCCCAAACTCCCAAACCCTCACATAAAAAAATTACAAGTAACCTGTAACACTTTACGTATGAAACTTAAATCATTATTTCAGCGATTGCTTATAACACCCAGATTACAATACTATGGCATATACTCAGCAATAAGATGAAATTTTCATCCTTCGTGCCACAGTAGCCCAAATGAAAACAGGAGGCTAATGCAATGGCTGTTCACCTGCTGCTGAGTGGGTATACCTAAGCTGATTATTCAAAGAGTCCTAACCATGCAGGAAATCAATAAGTCCCTAAAACTCAACAACGTTTGCTACGATATTCGTGGGCCAGTGCTTGCCGAAGCAAAGCGTTTAGAGGAAGAAGGTCATCGGGTTATAAAATTAAATATTGGAAATCCCAGCCCGTTTGGTTTTGATGCCCCTGAAGAAATTATTCAGGATGTAATTCGCAACCTACCACAAGCCCAAGGTTATGGTGACGCCAAGGGACTCTTTGCCGCACGTAAAGCAGTCATGCAGTACTACCAACAAAAACAAATTCATAACGTCAATATTGACGATATCCTCATTGGTAACGGGGTAAGTGAACTTATTGTGATGGCCATGCAGGCCCTGCTCAACACCCATGATGAAATCCTCATCCCGGCTCCTGACTATCCTCTGTGGACAGCTGCTGTCACCCTGTCCAGCGGTAAACCCGTGCATTATATTTGCGATGAACAACAAGACTGGCTGCCAGACTTAGACGACATTCGTAGCAAAATTACCCCACAAACCCGTGGTATTGTCCTGATCAATCCCAATAACCCAACAGGTGCTGTCTACAGCAAAGCCTTTTTACTGGAAGTCATCGAAATTGCCCGCCAGCATCAACTGATTATCTTTGCTGATGAGATTTACGATAAAATTCTTTACGATGATGCCGTTCACCACTCCGTCGGCGCCCTATGTGATGATGTATTAGTCATCACCTTTAATGGCTTGTCCAAGGCTTATCGTGCAGCGGGATTTCGCTCTGGCTGGATGGTTATAAGCGGTCCCAAACACCATGCCAAAAGCTATCTTGAAGGGTTGGATATGCTGGCCTCCATGCGTTTATGTCCAGCAATGCCCAGTCAATATGCTATTCAAACTGCTCTTGGTGGCTACCAGAGTATTAATGATCTTATTCTGCCCGGAGGTCGCCTACTTGAGCAACGTGACCGCGCCTGTGAGCTGATTAATGCCATTCCTGGTGTAAGTTGCGTTAAGCCAAAGGGGGCTTTGTATTTGTTTCCCAGGCTTGATCCTAAACGCTATCGTATTCAAGATGACGAGCAGATGGTGCTCGACTTGCTGATTCAAGAAAAAGTCTTACTTGTTCAAGGTACTGCTTTCAACTGGCCCTACCCTGACCACCTTAGAATCGTCACCTTACCGTATGTTGAAGACCTGACAGCGGCCATAGAGAAGTTTGCCCACTTCCTCAGTCGTTATGAACAATAAGCTGCTTTAGTAAAGTTTAACCACTGAATCTATGTACAGGACAAAAAGCTGAATAAATGAGAAAAATCAACTAGTTAGAAGTGAATTAATCCCTCATTGGTATTACAATTCAGGCTGCGAAACCATGAAGAATTGTAAAACAATGAAAGAGATCAATTCACTCACCAAAGAGCTTAAAGGGGTTTTTGGTTGGCATCAAGCCCGAGTCACCTTGCTAGCCCAATTTATTCTAGCACTGGTAAAGGTTCGTTCAGTCAATCTCACACGTATAGCCCAAGTGTT
>NZ_AUAF01000025.1 GCF_000428585.1 Zooshikella ganghwensis DSM 15267
ATTTCGTTAACTCCCAGACGGCTTCTCGCTCACTGTCATTAGCGGGTGTTAACGTAAACCCTGCAATTGCACCATGAAAATCAATGAGTAAGTGCCCTTTAAACCCATAATAAGTTTCACTTTTTGAAGCACAATAACCGTAGTCAGCCTCTCCTTTAAAACGGCTACAGCTTTTTGCCCGTTTAAAGTGGCTCACGGGTAAAGGAAAAGCATCGACAATATGGAGTGGGTCAGTGATTGTTCCCAGTGCCATAGTGACTCGTTTTTGCAACTGCTATTTTACCGCCCATAAGTTTGCTGCTTGCTTTGAAAATTGGCTTCTTGAGCCTATACCTGGAAAATAATTTCGCCAATGTTCGCGAAAATACCGCCAGATATGTGTATCTTCATCTAGCCCAAAAAACTCGCCGATGAGCTCCATTGCAATCACTTCAGGATCAGAAAGGGAAGGCATAGTCCCTCGTTCACGTAATCGCTGGCCTTTAAGTAAATCATTAAAGGTATCATCAACCCAGCAATAAACTGCTATGATAAACTCTTCTACTGACATCCCCTGTCCCTTTGAATTTGTTTCGGCAAAACAAAGGTTGGGGTCAGGGGTTGTCATTTCAAACTAATAAAAGTCGAGCATCGCGTTAATATCTTATTTCAACGACTTGCGTATTATAAAAAAATCGTCTTAGCTAATACATTGAAGTATGTTGAGAAAAGTACAATATAATTAGCGACTGAATGGTCAACAACCTCGACTTACTTGTAACAATAATCAATAGAATTTACTTGAGTGTACTAAGATATTGTCTATTGGGGCTAGCTATGAAAAGCGAAACTTCTGCCAATGAAAAAGCAAAGCAGCGAGTAGAAATCCAAAATCACATTGAAGAGTATATACAAGGTGGGGGGGTAATCACTGAGGTGCCAGCACCTAGCTATGAAGAAATTTTAGATACTATTCGTAATAAGTATCAAAATGCATGGGGGAGGGATCAGCTTACTAACTATGACAAAGCTTAATTGAGTTGATGTGCATGCCAAGGATGGCTAGGACTTTGAAAGGCTGAGATCCCAGTTACATAACTTAGCTTTCGTGCTTGTTTTTATGGGTTGATGGTATACGTACTTCAATCTATACAATTGATGTCTTTCCCACTTTTTCGTTCAGCTCGCAACTTGAGTAATACAGCATCACAAACTGTATAATATTTGCTCAGTTGTGGGTATGCCTACCGTTATGATGAGTTCTGACAAACACACTTGATGTATTTCTAAGTCAGCACTCATGAACAAGTTGAGTTTACCTTTTTCTAAGATCATAACGTACCACCATGTACGCCAGTTTTTTTTATTGCCTGGTAGATGTTGGTATTTAGCACTGATATGTACATTGGCTTTTATATTAATCGTGCTATTGGCTTTGTGGGGTAGCCACCGAGATTGGTTATCCAGCTGGTATCAGCCTTCATTAGAGGAATTACAAGATGATTACCTCACGGCTCATGTGTATTGGGTTAATTGTGAGGCGAGAGCGAGTATTGCATTTGAAATGAGAGGGCCTAAGGCTGCAGAACAGATTACTCGGCAGCCAAAGTGTATCATGGCGAGGCAAACTACTTTACAGCCTCAAGGGTGAGATGCATTTAAAGTAATTTATCTTTCTGTATGAGGTTTAGGTTAGCCTGCTTTAATGTGATACCCAGAAGCTTGATATCACTTTAAGGACTCGCCTTCACTGAATTGATGTTCAAAAATATCTTTATAACTGGTATATATTGTGCAGAAAATGATCGGGTTGAATAAGATATAAAGAAAAAAGACTGCAATCAGCCAATACCAGCTGACCAGTAAGGGCAGCATAATTACAACACCGATAACTAAGAGTACCAAACCATAAACTAGGAAGGGCAGCATATTACGAAGACAGCCAAGAAAACTGAGCTTTATTGCATCCCAAAATGGTTTTTGGTCAAGCACGATTAACGTAGGCGCAAACCAGATTGCCATTAAAACCGGTATCATCAGTGCCATGACAATGAGTAAGGCGGTTACTCCCAGCAGGAGTAAACGCTCATCAGATACAGCAGGCATACCCGAGCTGGACTGAAGCCCAAAAATAAAATCCATGCCGACTGTAAAAATGAGAAACATCCCAGCAATCATAAAAATAAGCATTATGGCGACAAGATAAACTGCAGCAAGCAGGAGTAATGGCCCGGTTTGCTGGTTAAAGCCGACAAAAAACTGGTTAAATGAAAACTGTCCATGTTTTTCTAAATTGTCACAGCAGTACATAAAACCTGCCCATAACAGGATGGTAAGTAAGGAGGAGATTATCCAGCCAATGAAAGGTATAAACTGCGAAACAATTGAAAGGAATACAAAGGTAAACCCAATCGCTATGAATAATCCCCATTGTTGGCTAAAAAGCTTTACACCCGATGTGCACCATGCAATGCCATGTCCACTGGGGCGTTTTATCGGCTGTATCTCATTGGTTTCAGGTAACACTTGAGAGGTTGGGGTATTGTATGGCGATGGGGAAGTCATTTAAGGCTCCAACTGAAAAAGCACATTCTAATGAGTGTGGGGTATTAAAGCACAGTTTGTAAGCAAGCAATGAAAATGAACTCGTTCGGGCTGTGCTTATCAATACTAGTGTTAATTACGTCGAGCTCAACATGAACTGTGATGTGTTTATGTTATTTAATAGTAGTGCTGATGTTATACACAGACATTTACTCAGCGTTTTAGGGGGAATATAAAGCGTGCGACATTTCTTTAAGTGGTTAGTTTCCTGTAGTCTTTTACTGGCTGTCAGTGTGCCTTCTTATGCCTTGCGCTGTGGTAACCGCCTAATTTCAGAAGGTGATTCGATTGGTAAGGTGCTAAAACGCTGTGGACAACCTACAGAGCAAGATTCTTTTCAAGTAGAGCTTATTTTAAAACAAGGCGATGTTTTGGCTGAAACACGCTTTATTGATGTTACTTACTTCGTTTATGCTCAAAGTAGTAATCAGTTCGTACGTGTTTTACGTTTTGAAGATGATGACCTGGTATCAATTGAGAGCAAGGATTATGGAGGTAAATCGAGTGACTCTGCACTATGCAAGGATTTATCTAGTGTCGTGAGTGTAGGTGATGTAATGCCTTATATTCGTTATCGCTGTGGTCCTCCAAGTAGGGAGAAACGTGTCGGTAGAAGAGTCAAACGAATAGCAGGTAGCAGTGAGGTTGGCCAATTCAAAGATCAAGATGTGTTTGAATGGCATTACTATTTTTCCCGAGATGACGAAAAGGCAGTTTTGCAGTTTGTAAACGGTAGGTTGCGTACTTTGTACCGTGAAGAAATTGAAGATGATGACTAGTTTGATGTAATTTAGCTTTGCATACTTAACTCATATTGATATAGCTCGTTATTAACCATTTTGGAGGCTGTCGCAAAACTATTGTACTGGCAGCTGGGTTATAAAGTCAGCTCAAAATGCTCATTTATGAGCTATAAACTCTGCTTTTTCACTGACTTTTGCCTAGTCTTTGTCTCACTTCTGAGCTTGTGCGATACCCTCTTTGGGGAAAAGATTGCAGTACAACTTTTGCTGTCTGTTATTGGATACATTGTATTGGACCCTTAGTTTGCAAAGAAGCAACGGCTAATATGCTGTATCAGAAAGCTTTTCCTAAAAATGCTTGGTAGATGGTTAAGTTTATACTTACATAGCTTTTATTCATGGCGGAAAACTCAATGGATGTTGCAACTTATATGCAAGATGTAGGAAAGCGTGCACGAAGCGCTTCCCGGTTAATGGCTCAAGCCACAACAGAACAAAAAAATGCAGCATTAAATGCAATCGCTAGTGTTATTAATGATCAGCAAAAAATGATCATGGATGCTAACCATCAGGACCTTGAGCAAGGAAGCGCTATTGGTTTGGATTCAGCGCTTTTAGACAGGTTGGCACTAACGCCGCCTCGAATTGATAGTATGGTAGAAGGTATTCTTCATGTTGCAGCATTAGATGACCCAATAGGGGCTGTTGATGACATGCGTTATTTACCGAGTGGTATTCAGTTAGGCAAGATGAGAGTGCCACTGGGTGTTATTGGAATTATCTACGAGTCTCGCCCTAATGTAACCATTGATGCTGCTGCACTGTGCTTGAAGTCAGGCAATGCAACGATTTTGCGGGGTGGCTCTGAGTCAATTCATTCTAATCAAGCAATAGCCAAGTGTATTCAGCAAGGTTTGAGTATGTCAGGTGTTTCTGCTGATGCAGTGCAAGTAGTTGCAACCACTGATAGAGCAGCCGTTGGACACCTGATTACGATGGCAGAGCATGTGGATGTTATCGTGCCTCGGGGAGGGAAAGGACTCATTGAACGTATTAGCCGAGAGGCAACAATACCAGTAATAAAGCACCTGGATGGTATTTGCCATGTCTATATTGATGATGGTGCTGACTTAGAGAAGGCTCTGGCTATTGCTGTTAATGCAAAAACACATCGTTATGGTGTGTGTAATGCGATGGAAACATTGTTGGTTGCGGAGTCTGTGGCTTCTACTATCTTGCCTAGACTTGCTTCTGCATACACTGAACATGGTGTTGAACTTCGGGGTTGTATTAAAACACGAGCAATTATCTCTGAAGCAAAGCCTGCAACTAATGAAGATTGGGCAACAGAATATCTTGCGCCAATTTTAGCAATAAAAGTTGTGGCTGATGTCAGTGAGGCTATTGAGCATATCAATACCTTTGGCTCACATCATACAGATGCAATTGTCACGGAAGATTACCAGCGCTCTCGACAATTTTTGGCTGAAGTGGACTCCAGTTCTGTGATGGTAAATGCATCTACTCGGTTCGCGGATGGTTTTGAATATGGGTTGGGAGCTGAAATTGGCATTTCTACGGATAAAATCCATGCCCGCGGACCAGTAGGTCTTGAAGGGCTGACTTCACAAAAGTACATCGTCTTTGGCAACGGACATATTCGAAAATAATCTGCAGTTATACTGTCAGTCTTGGCTGGCTGACAGTATAATGTAATTTAATATGATAAAAGAGAGGACTAAATAAGGCTTTATGCAATCAGATGAACTTAAGCAGGTAGTTATATCTGCACTTGAAGATCTGAAAGGTAACGACATCACTTGCCTTGATGTAAAAAATCTCACCAGCGTCACTGATCATATGATCATTGCCTCCGGAACCTCCAACCGCCACGTCAAATCCCTTGCTGATAACGTGATTGAACAAGCCAAAGCCAATGGCGTTCGTCCTATGGGGATAGAAGGTGAAGATGGTGCTGAATGGGTACTGGTGGATTTAGGAGATGTTGTCACACACATCATGTTGCCTTCAACACGTCAGTTTTTTGATTTGGAGCGGTTGTGGGAAACATCATCATCTGATCTTGAGCACCAACAGGCGTAGCCTTTTTTTGATTTAACAAAAGGCTTGTCATGAAAATTCGCCTCATTGCAGTGGGTACTAAAATGCCTGCATGGGTTGTTAGTGGCTATTCTGAATATGCCAAGCGTCTTCCCAATGAAGTGTCTCTGGAGTGCCGGGAAATTCCTCTTTCCAAACGAAGCAAATCTCTTGATGTTGAACGTGCAATTCAGCGAGAGGGAGACGCTATGTTAGCGGCTGTTGGAAAAGGAGATAAAATTATTGCATTAGATGTCAATGGTAAGATGTGGGATACCCATCAGCTTGCACACCAGTTAGGGGATTGGCAGTTGTCTGGGCGAAATATCAGTTTGCTAATAGGGGGGCCTGAAGGTCTCTCTTCTCAATGTCGCCAAGCGGCTGAACAGCGTTGGTCGCTTTCACCGTTAACCCTGCCCCATCCTTTGGTTAGAGTGTTGGTAGCTGAACAGCTTTATCGCGCTTGGACCATTCTAAATAATCACCCATATCATCGTTAATCTGGAGGTTGGAAAACCCAGGATGACTGTATGACTGATTCAGTGACTTTTAAAGATCACAGTAAAGAAATTCGTATTTTTAATAGTCGAATTCTAAAAGCATCCATTATTTTAGTAATATTGACCGGGATATTAATATCCCGGCTTTTTTATTTGCAAGTCGTGGAGCATGAGAAATATTCAACGCAGTCTGATGAAAACCGAATCCATCTGCAATACATTCCTCCAATACGTGGTTTAATATACGACACTAATGGACTGCTTTTGGCAGACAATAAGCCAAGCTTTAACTTGACACTAACTCCTGAACGTATTGCTGATCTAGAGAAAACATTTAAAGATATAAATCAAATTATTCCAATTCAGCCAGAAGAAATTGCTCAGTTTAAAAAGAGACTGCGTAATAAGCCCCGAAAGCCTTTTGAGTCAGTACCCTTAAAGTTTCGCTTAACAGAAGAGGAAATTGCACGCATTTCAGTGAATGAACACCTTATGGCGGGTGTTGAAGTAGAAGCTGATCTGATTCGCTATTACCCGCAAGGCGATATATACACCCACACTATAGGGTATGTTCAGAATATTAATGACCAAGAGCAAAAAAAACTTGATGAAAAAAAATACAAAGGTGTATCGACCATTGGCAAAATTGGTATAGAACGTTTTTATGAAGAGCAGCTGCTTGGCAAGGTTGGCTATCGAGAAGTAGAAGTTAATGCGCGTGGCAGAGTTTTGCGTGTACTTGATCAAAAAGAGCCAATTCCAGGCACAAATTTGACGCTTTATTTAGATACAGAGTTACAAAAAATCTCTATAGAAGCACTTGATGGCCAAAGTGGTGCTATTGTCGCGCTTGACCCTAAAACGGGTGGCATTTTAGCCATGGTCAGTGAACCTTCCTATGATCCTAATCCCTTTGTGAGAGGTATCGGCTTTAAAGCTTATGCGGCCTTGCTCAATGATCCTGCCCGGCCCTTGTATAACCGAGCAAGTTCTGGTGAGTATCCTCCAGCATCAACGATCAAACCGTTTTTGGCAATTGCAGGTTTAAATACTGGGAGTGTGACACCTGCTAATCAGGTGTTTGATCCTGGCTGGTATCGGCTTCCAAACCAGAAGCGCCTGTATCGTAATTGGAAGCGGGGAGGGCATGGTTGGGTAAATCTGGAAAGAGCTGTTGTTGTGTCAAATGATACCTATTTTTATGATTTAGCATTAAAGCTTGGCATAGACACAATGCATGACTATTTACAGCGTTTTGGTATAGGTATTCGAACTGCGTTGGATGTCGGAGAGCAGCGCCCTGGGTTGATGCCTTCACGTGAGTGGAAAATGGGCGTACGTAATTTACCTTGGTTTCCTGGAGAAACAGTAATTACAGGTATAGGTCAAGGGTTTATGAAAGCAACACCCTTGCAGTTGGCTGCTGCTACCGCAGTACTTGCCAATAAGGGCAAATGGATTTACCCACGATTACTTAAGTCATCAACAAGTCCTATTGAACTGAAGCCCACTCACCCAATGAAGGATATAGAAGTCAATAACCCAGAGTATTGGACACAGGTTTATGAAGCCATGCGCAAAGTGGTTCATGATCGTTCAGGAACAGCCCACTACCGGATTGGAAAAGATATTCCTTATTTGATGGCAGGTAAAACCGGCACGGCACAAGTCGTTGGTATTAAACAGAACGAGCGCTATGATGCGTCAAAGCTTGCTAAAAAACACCATGATCATGGTTTATTTATTGGTTTTGCGCCTCTAGATGATCCGCAAATTGCAATTGCAGTGATTGTTGAAAATGGTGGTGGGGGGAGTTCGGCAGCAGCGCCTGTTGCACGTAAAATCTTAGACGCCTATTTAATTCCCCGCCTGCAAAAGCAAGCCGTAGAGCAGGCTAAAAAGCAAGAACAAAAAACACCTTCAGCAGGACAAGGGTAAAGCATTTATGTCATCGAGTAAGGATGTGCTGAAGCAAGAGCCTTCTATCTGGCAGCGCTTACATATTGATCCAGTTCTGCTGTTATTACTACTGCTGTTAACTAGCGGTGGCTTATTTGTACTCTACAGTGCGAGCGGCCGTAGTGTAGATATCATGACGCGCCAAATCATTTACTTGGGAATTGGTTTTGTCGTGATGATTGTGTTTGGACAGATTCCACCACGGATGTACGCTCGCTGGTCGCTACCTGTTTTTCTATTGGGAATTTTGCTGCTTGTGGGGGTGTTGCTGTTTGGGGTCGGTGCCATGGGCGCACAACGCTGGCTAGCGGTGCCAGGGATGTCTTCTGTACGCTTTCAACCATCTGAGCTTATGAAACTGGTGATGCCTATGGTGATTGCGTGGTTCATTAGTCGCTCAACTCTACCGCCAAAACTCAGGCATGTGATGGTGGCGTTAGCTTTAATCGCAATTCCAGTTGCTTTGATTGCTAAGCAGCCTGACTTAGGTACCTCGTTACTGATTGCGGCTTCTGGAGTGTTTGTGCTGTTTCTTGGAGGATTAAGCTGGCAGCTTATTGGCTCAGCCGTTGTACTTGCAATCCCCTCTGGCTGGGCAATGTGGCATTTTGTGATGCGGGAATACCAAAAAAAGCGGGTATTGACCTTTTTAGATCCTGAAAGTGATCGGCTAGGTGCAGGGTGGAATATTACCCAATCAAAAGTAGCAATAGGCTCAGGAGGTATTCACGGAAAAGGTTGGATGTTGGGCACTCAATCTCACTTAGACTTTTTACCCGAAAGCCACACGGACTTTATTATTGCTGTGCTTGCAGAAGAATTTGGTTTGACGGGAGTGATGTGTTTGTTGCTTATTTATTTGGCCATCATTGTGCGTGGCCTGTTTATTTCCGTGCAGGCGCAAACCATTTTTGGACGACTGTTGAGTGGTAGTATTATTTTAACATTCTTTGTCTACATCTTTGTCAATATTGGTATGGTGAGTGGCCTTTTACCTGTGGTAGGGGTTCCATTACCCTTGGTCAGCCGTGGTGGAACATCAATCGTCACGTTGATGGCTGGTTTTGGTATAATGATGTCAGTGTATACACACCGCAACTTGATTGGACGATAATTGCCGGATAAATGAATCGTTGTTTTTTATAAGTTGCTATGAAAGTATTTGTGTGAAAACTGCCTAATATAGTCGTGTGAACAAAATCAAATGTTGTGGGAATGAAGTCATTTTCCTTCTCTTGTGGTCACACATAAAAGCAATTGTTATTTTTCTATCAGACAAGCTCCTAGCCAACAGTTAGGTAGGGTGAAGCATGCTAAAGAAGCCTTACAAATTTGTAAAAACGTGTAAGCACATGAATTATGGTTTTATCGCGCTCAATATAACCCTTGCAGCAATGGGTAGCACTAATGTGTGGGCAGGTGATTATTCAAACCACCCTGAGGCAAAGTCGTTTATTCAGCAAATGAAAAGCGAGCATAAAATGCCTGAGGAAAAGCTGACTAAGCTTTTAACAAATGCTAAACGTCAGCAAAGTATTCTCGATGCTATTTCCAGGCCTGCAGAAAAAACTAAAACATGGGGCGAGTATCAAAAGATTTTTTTGACACCTCAACGAGTAAAAGCGGCTGTCACGTTCTATCAAAATAACCTGAAGGCATTTAAGCTCGCCGAGCAGCGCTATGGTGTGCCAGCAGAGACTATTCTAGCGATTATTGGTGTTGAGACGTTCTACGGTAAAAACAAAGGCAGTTATCGTGTATTAGATGCGTTAGCCACACTTGGGTTTGATTATCCTCCCAGAGCTAAGTTTTTTAAATCTGAACTAAAGCATTACTTACTGATGACTGAAGAGCAAAAAGTAGACCCTTTAAGTCTGAAGGGATCCTATGCTGGGGCAATGGGTTATCCCCAGTTTATTCCTAGCAGTTTTCGTCATTATGCTGTTGATTTTGACAATGATGGAAAAATCAACCTTTGGAATAATCCCACTGATGCGATAGGCAGTGTGGCCAACTACTTTCGTCGTCATGGCTGGCAGCCAGGAGAAGCAGTAGCATTCCCGGTATCTGTTAAAGGCAAACAGTTTGAGAAAGGCATAGGTA
Organism: Zooshikella ganghwensis DSM 15267; assembly: GCF_000428585.1. GTDB lineage: Bacteria > Pseudomonadota > Gammaproteobacteria > Pseudomonadales > Zooshikellaceae > Zooshikella > Zooshikella ganghwensis. The sequence continues at coordinate 9,989 of NZ_AUAF01000025.1, forward strand.
AAGACTTAAAACCTGCTTCAACTGTATCGGAATTACAACAGCTAGGCTGGCGTTACCAGCATGCTAATTTATCTGGGGAGGCCAAGGCTAGAGGCGTTGAGCTGCAAGGTGTTAAAGGCAAAGAATACTGGTTGACCCTGAATAATTTCTACGTAATTACCCGCTATAATCACAGCACGCTCTATGCTATGGCCGTGCATCAACTGAGTAACCAAATAAAAGCCAAAATAAAACCTAAGTCAAAGGCCAAAGCTAAAGAGGCTTAGCAATACTCTTTTTTAACAAGGTAACCAATGTTGGCTATCCTTGTTGAAGGGTTTTTTGCTAACACTTATTGATAAATAGGTTTATTTAACGTGTTGATATCTAAATATGCAACAGGATTTTGCGGGTGTTCCCCTTATTCTGTTTCGCGCTTCGCTAAATACTTTCTGGTGTCGTTTTTATTGTTAAGTGGTTGTACCATGCCTCTTAAAGATGTTAACGATGGCGCACCTAATGGTACTTTTGATGCCAGTCAAATACCTGATGCAGTACCACAAATACATAAAGGCCCAGTGAAAAACTCACCTTATACAGTATTAGGTAAAAAGTATTATCCACTAAAGACTGCTGTGGGCTATCAAGCACAAGGTATTGCCTCATGGTATGGCACAAAGTTTCATGGAAAAGCTACTGCTATTGGTGAAACATACAACATGTATAGCATGACAGCAGCCCATAAGACGCTGCCCATCCCTTCTTATGTACGGGTAACCAATCTCAAAAATGGTCGATCAGCTATTGTACGTGTTAATGACCGTGGACCATTTGTCAAAGGCCGTGAAATTGATCTGTCGTATGCTGCCGCTTTAAAACTTGGCTTTCAACAGCAAGGTACTGCGACCGTTCGCGTGGAAGGTATTGATCCTCGCACTTACACGGCCAGTCAAACCTCTGTTACCAATAAGCCGTTACTGAAAACAGCGGTTAAAAAGGATACAGGTTCATCACACTTGCTAAGTACATATCAAGCAGCAAAGCCTCAGGCAGACAGATACGCAGATACTCCTGGCAAAGCACATACTACAGGTGCTTCTTCGGCTCATTCTAAAAAGCTCTTTTTACAGGTTGCTGCATTACAAGACCAACAGTCTGCTTTTAAACTAAGACATCGATTACAACAGCTGACGGGTATGCCAGTAAAAATCGTTGAAGGTACAGATACACAGCGACCTTTGCATAAAGTGCGTATTGGACCACTTCCATCCTCAACAGTAGTTAACAAAATACAGCAACAGCTAAATGAAGCCCGCTTAGGCAAACCCCATTTGGTGGTAGAGTAGTAAGCTTTGTATATTGACTGATTTATAATACAAGTAGCGATTTGCCAAACCTTCTGCAGGGTTCTTGAGTAGAGCCCTGCGTTAACGTTATTATTTCTCTACAGATGCATGGAGCTTATATACAGCTCTTAACTTAATCTAAAGCACTACAGTTGCCATGAAAAAAAATTTTGTGACACGTTATATTGGGTTGATTCTCATACTATTGGTTGGCTCTGTACAGGCTGCCACCATTATTCCTTCCCCACCACAGTTGGCGGCTAAAAGTTACTTATTGTTTGATGCTGATACCGGTAAGGTGCTTGTTGAACAAGACGTAGATAAACGTTTACCTCCAGCAAGCCTGACTAAGTTGATGACTGCCTATGTTGCGGACAATGAACTAAGAGCAGGAAATATTTCGCTTGATGATCAAGTATTGGTCAGTGAAAAAGCCTGGCGCATGAAAGGTTCCCTTATGTTTATTGAGGTGAACTCAAAGGTATCTGTTGGAGACTTATTGAAAGGCATAATTATTGTGTCAGGTAATGATGCAAGTGTTGCTTTAGCTGAACATATTGCAGGCAGTGAAGAGTCTTTTGCTAGCTTGATGAATGCTACAGCGCAAAAGTTGGGCATGAGTAATTCGCATTTTGTTAATTCAACAGGTTGGCCGGCTGAAAACCATTACACGACAGCCCGTGATTTAGCCACGCTAGCAAAAGCGATTATTTATGAGCATCCTGACCGTTATGCCGTGTATAAAGAAAAATACTTTCAATATGGTACTGATAAGAAAACAGGTAATCCATTAAGACGCCAAGCTAACAGAAACTCTCTGTTGTGGCGTGATGATGATGTTGATGGTTTAAAGACTGGACATACAGAAGAGGCTGGTTACTGTCTTGTATCATCGGCTAAAAAAGATGGTCGTAGGTTAATTGCAGTAGTTATGGGAACTAAAAGCCCTAAAGCTCGTGCAAGTGAGTCTCAAAAGCTACTTACCTATGGCTTTCGCTTCTTTGAAAATGTCGCAATTAAAAAAGGTGGCGTTCCACTACAGCAAGCTGAGATTTGGAAAGGAACAACCGATAAAGTATCTGTAGGTATTACTGAGGATTTAATTATCACTGTTCCTAGAGGCAAGACTGACAGCGTTAAAACTAATTTTCAGCTTAATACACTATTGGAGGCACCGGTTGCCAAAGGGCAAACTTTAGGCAGTATAGAGGTTAAGTTGGATGATAAAGTACTAGAGCAAGTGCCTATCGTTGCGCTAGATGCTGTGGATGAGGCGGGATTTTTCAAAGTGATTTGGGATGAAATCCGCTTATTTTTCTATAAATTATTTCTTTAATTTGGTGAGTGTACCCAACTAATGACGCAGGTTTATCTCAATGGACGTTTTATAAACCAGCAAGATGCTATGGTTTCTGTCATGGATCGTGGCTTTATGTTTGCTGATGGCGCATATGAAGTTATTCCTGCATTTTATCGGGTACCCTTCCGAATTGATCAGCACCTAGCACGTCTTGATTTTAGTTTATCAAGTATCCGTATTGAAAATCCCCTGACACATGAGCAATGGAGAGGTGTTTTTGATCAGCTTTTAGCTGAAAATGCTGGAGAACATCAATCCATTTATTTACAAGTGACGCGGGGTGTGGCTGCTAATCGTAACCATTTGTGGCCAAAAGGCTTGGTGCCAACTGTTCTGGTCATGACCTCCCCATTGAAAATGAGGCTAGATGAGTCGTTGTCAGATATTCAAGGAATAACTGCAATGACCACAGAGGACTTACGCTGGAAACGATGTGATATTAAAGCGATTGCACTATTACCTAATGTGCTTCATCGTCAACGTGCAGAAGAAGCTGGTGCAGATGAAGCTATTTTAATTAATGAACAGGACCAGGTAACTGAAGGATCATCTAGCAATGTATTCATTGTGAAGGGCAATGAAATAGCAACCCCACCCAAAACTATGCCTATATTAGGTGGCATTACTCGTGATTTGGTCATTGAGCTGCTGCAGGCTAACACTCAGTATAAACTGTCAGAACGAATGGTGTTACAAAGTGAGCTACGTAATGCTGATGAAGTATGGATTACTAGCTCTACGAAAGAAATATGCCCAGTGACCATGCTGGATAGTAAGCCCGTTGGTAATGGCAGCGTCGGTCCTGTGTGGCACGATATTGCGGCACGTTATCAGCAATACAAGTTACAGCTGGCAGCTGAGTACAGAAAAAACTCGCTAATCTAAGGGTTCTTCCTTGAGAAGAATCATTTATAATTTACGCATACATAAATCTTCCTGCTGATTTACCATTGGTCTGTTTAATTCGAGCTTAAATGTTGTTATGCCTCAATCTACACCACCAGAACCACCTAAAATCGTTTTTCCCTGTGACTATCCTATCAAAGTCATTGGTGATGCCGCCCCTGACTACAAAGATTTTGTTTGCCGAATGATTCTCAAGCATGCTCCGGACTTCGATGGTAAGGCGATTGTGAAAGATAGTCGTAATGGTAAGTACATGTCTGTCAATGTCACAATTCGTGCGACAGGAGAAGATCAGTTAAAAGCCTTGTTTGAAGACCTTAAAGCCAGTGGTCGGGTATCGATGGTACTGTAATGTCCTTACCATTGATCGTACGGCATCTTGGATTGCAGCCCTATTTAGCGACTTGGCAACGTATGCAGGCTTATACTGCAGCACGGCATCAAGATGATATCGATGAAATTTGGTTACTAGAACACCCTCAGGTTTTTACCCAAGGTCAGGCTGGTAAGGCTGAGCATATACTTGCACCTGGCGATATACCCATTGTCAGTGTTGACCGGGGAGGGCAGGTTACTTATCACGGTCCAGGTCAGCTGATTGTCTACCTGCTTATTAATGTTAAACGAAAACAGTTGGGTGTTAGGGCTTTAGTGACAGCATTGGAAAATGCAATTATTGAAACGCTCAAAGGTTACTCCATTAATGCTGTAGCAAAGCCAGATGCACCTGGCGTTTATGTTGATGAGGCCAAAATTGCCTCTTTAGGGCTAAGAATTCGCAAAGGTTGCTCTTATCATGGTTTAGCCCTGAATGTTAAGATGGACTTAGAACCCTTTAGTCGAATTAATCCATGTGGCTATGCAGGTATGGCAATGACTCAGCTTGCGCAATGGTTACCAGAAATAACTGTGGCGGAAGTAGGAGAACAGTTGCAACAGCAACTCACAACACACCTGGATTACCAAGAAGTAATCACAAAAAATGATTGGAATTAGCTGATGACTGATGCCTCTGTGAACAAACCTAAATCGCAACGTGCTGTGCAGGGTGTGAAACTGCGTGGTGCTGAAAAGGTTGCTCGAATTCCAGTAAAGGTGATTCCTACTGAGAAGGAAGCAATGCCGAGAAAGCCGGATTGGGTTCGAGTCAGGTTGTCGGCATCACCTGAAGTTGAGCGTATTAAAAAGTTACTGCGAAAGCACTCACTACATACTGTGTGTGAAGAAGCATCTTGCCCTAACTTAGGGGAATGCTTTGGTGGTGGTACAGCCACGTTTATGATTATGGGAGATATTTGTACCCGTCGCTGCCCATTCTGTGATGTTGCTCATGGTCGGCCTAACCCCCTTGATGTGGATGAGCCGAAGAATCTAGCTGTGGCGATCGCCGATTTACGCTTAAAGTATGTGGTTATTACATCAGTTGACCGTGATGATTTACGTGATGGTGGAGCGCAGCATTTTGCTGACTGTATTCGTGAGATTCGTCAGCGCTGTCCAAAAACTGAAATTGAAGTACTGGTACCTGACTTCCGTGGGCGTATGGATGTGGCATTGGATATTTTGGGGGCTGAGCCACCTGATATATTCAATCATAATCTGGAGACTGTACCATCACTTTATAAAAAGTCTCGTCCAGGCTCTGACTATGCGTGGTCGCTACAACTATTAAAGCGTTATAAACAACAGGTGCCACATATTCCTACTAAATCTGGCATTATGTTGGGGCTAGGAGAGACTAAGGAAGAAGTGATTGAACTGATGCATGATATGCGTGAACATGACATCGAAATGATTACTCTTGGTCAATATTTACAGCCCAGCCGCCACCATCTTCCTGTAGATCGTTTTGTTCATCCTGATGAGTTTGCTGAATTAGCGGATATCGCTAAGTCATTAGGTTTCAGTAAAGTTGCTAGTGGTGCTTTGGTAAGGTCTTCTTATCATGCAGATGAACAAGCTAAAGGCGATTTAATTGTGTAATTCTTGCCTACAAAGTGAGGGGCTGCAAATCCCTCGCTTTTGGACCATTGAATTCAGGCTTATATACTACAAACACGGTTTAAAGTGTGCCGTAAAGTGACGTAAAACGGGAGGTTCGTAACTGAAAGTTAAACCTCTAATCTCTTTTGCTCGTGCTTTTACTTTAACTAAACAGTCTGCAACATATTCCATATGGCTTTTGGTGTAAACACGTCGCGGGATTGCTAAGCGTAAGAATTCAAAGGGTGATATTTTCTGCTGATTAGTTTGTGGGTCTCGGCCTAATAATAAAGAACCAATTTCTGTACCTCTAACACCACCTTCTAAATACAGTTCATTTGCAAGTGCTTGAGCAGGAAATTGCTGACTGGGAATATGGGGTAATAATATTTTTGCATCAACAAATACAGCATGACCCCCTGTTGGATACTGTATTGGAATACCTGCTTTAAGCAATAAATTACCCAAGAACTGCACTTGTGCGATGCGATAGTTCAAAAAGTTTTCATCCATTGCTTCATGCAAACCGATAGCCAGTGCTTCCATATCTCGACCTGCCAGTCCGCCGTAGGTAATAAAACCTTCTTGTGGAATACAACGAATCTGAACATTACGGAAAAGTGTTTCATTATCTCTGATACAACATAAGCCGCCAATATTAACTAAACTGTCTTTTTTGGCAGAAAGAGTGAGCATATCACCATACTGAAACATTTCTTTTATAATAGCTGTGATAGTTTTATCTTGATATCCGCTTTCGCGTTGCTTGATAAACCAAGCATTTTCACAAAAACGTGCAGCATCAATTACCACAGGAATATCATGATGTTGGGCTAGGCGATAAACTGCTCGCATGTTATCCATAGAAACAGGCTGTCCACCTGTACTATTACATGTAATAGTTGTAATAATAGCGGTAATACGGTTGGCTCCATATTGCTTGATGGTTGCTTCCAGTGCGTTTAAATCAAAGTTACCTTTCCAGTCATAAGATGAAGTTGTATCAAATGCATAAGGTGTGGGAGTATTAATTGCTTTTCCGCCAGAAATTTCTACGTGGGCAGCCGTGGTGTCAAAATGATAATTCGAAATAAAAATTGGATTGTGACAGTTGCGATACTCAATAAGTGCAGGAAACAGGATTTGCTCTGCCCCTCTGCCTTGGTGAGTGGGCAATATGTAGTGATAATTAAAGACGTCTTGTGCTTTCTTCTGGAGGTGAAAAAAACTTCGACTTCCTGCATAAGACTCATCACCAACCATTAACCCAGCCCATTGCTTATGACTCATAGCACCTGTGCCTGAGTCGGTTAATAAATCGATAAATACTTCATCACTACCGAGTAAAAAAAGGTTATAAACTAGCATTTTTTAGTGCTCTTTGACGTTGTTGAGAACTAATCAAGCTAATAGGTTCAACCATTTTAATGCGAAAGGGTTCTGGAATTATTTCCATATCGTAATTCCTTTTATAAAAGCTATATGTAATGAATTGTTAGAGAAATAATAAGCTTTTAATATGTGATGGCGAGATTAGCTGGAACTGCTTTCTTATATACCTATAGCGAAATAATAATTGGCCGGGATATTCTCATATCGACAACAAATCCAAAAAAATGATTCGCGAAGGCTATAAAGTATAAGTTAATGATTTTTTTGATATTGCTAAGCGTTATTTAACAAAGTGTTGTTGAATCTGCAAAATATATTTTATTAACAGGCCTTAATAAAGGCTTCTTCTAAAAACTATTGAGGAAAACCCTGAATAACAGAGACTCCAACTAGTTTTAATAGTAAAAACTGAAGCGAAGACCATATATTATCTTCAGATAGTCCTTTGATGGCTTCGTCAACCTGACCGGCAGACATTAATATTTGTTCAAGGCTTTGTTCAGAGTTTCGCTTTAATGCTTGGCGAATAAGCGGTTTTCGTTTTTCCCAAATACGTTGGTTTTGCATAGCTTGCTCAAGGGAGTGACCTTCGCGTTGTAATTGGATTAACTGTAGTAAAGTCCTGACTTCGCGAGTAATTGCCCATAGCATAACCGCTGGTTCAATGCCCTCTGCTTTTAATCCATTAAAAATGCGCAGACAGTGATTTATTGATCCTGCAAGTGCATTCTCAATTAAGTCGAAAACTGAATAGCGAGCACTATCCGCAACACACGCGTTAATGGTTTCTTCGGTGACATGCTGGTTTTCTGCATAAAGTGTTAGCTTTGCGATTTCTTGCGAAGCTGCCAGCAAGTTGCCTTCAACGCGTTCTGTGAGGAGCTGTATTGCTTGTGTGGTGGCAGTTAAACCTGCTTGCTGCATACGTTGCTTGACCCAACGAGGTAAGTGCTGAGCATCGATGGGCCAAATGGGAATAAAAATGCCAGACTTTTCTAATGCTTTAAACCATTTACTTTGTTGTGTAGCACTTTCTAGCTTAGGTGTAATCAGTAGTAACACATTGTCGAGTATGGGTGATTCTCCACAGGCTTTAAGTATTTTGCTAGCCTTCTCGTTAAATTTATTGTTTTGGCAGCGTACTTCAATGACTTTTTTATCACTAAATAATGACAAGCTATTCGTGTGCTCTTGGAGCGTTTCCCAATCAAAACTACCATCTACCTGCAACAAAATACGCTCATTAAATCCTTTGTCTCTGGCTTTTTGTCGAATTAAATCGCAACATTCCTGCTGAATAAGGGGTTCATCACCGCTGACAATATAAATGGGAGCTAATGTGTTTTGAGCTAGGTGTTGTTGAAGCTGGTCGTTGCGAATTTTCATTAAGAGGTAAGTTCTATTGCGAATATATGGCTGGTTAGAGCATTAATAGTGTTTATTGATATGAATAAGAAAATAGCCGTAAATATGAAATACACATAAAAAAACCAAGGTAGACGCGGGTTTTAGCTAAGCTTGAGTCAGGAGACTACCTTGGTTTTTGACTAAAAATGATTAAAGATTAGGTGGTGCTAGCTTTATAGCATTTCGCTTTGGCATGGGTTTTACATTTTTTTGCGCTTCCAGCTGTTTAGCTTTTTCTGCTTCAGCTTGCTTTTTGCGGGCATTGGCTTCAGCAACGTCAATTTTTTCATTAGTCATAGCCTGCAAACGCTGGGTAATCTGGGTAATAATATCGCGCTCTAACTCTTCTCTAATTAAGCGTTCTTCAGAATCAGAGGCTGTCTTATTACTGGATGAATAAAGGTAAACGCGTTCAGACATAGCGTCAAATGGTCCGAGTAGCAGTAAGCCTTCGCTATTTTCCAGTTGGAACTTAACCTGTTTGATTAAGCGATACTGAGCTGCCCGAGCATTACCAGTAAAGCTCGCAATTTTATTCTCATCCAGGTTTTCAGTAATACGCAACACATAGGGTGCGCTGGCAATGATCTTTATGTTATTACTTTCTAAAGTACGGTTTAAGCGACGATTAAATACCCCGTAATTATCTGGTGATTGCACACTGAGTTGTTGCAAATGGCTGGCAACATCAACCATACCCCTGAGCTTGAATCCACAAGCAGTTAACAGCATAACCACGCTAAATAGCGTGGCCATCTTAAAGATAGGGGACATAAACAGTCGTTTTGATAATGACCGCATACCTTACTCCTCTATGAGGCGACAATATTGATCAGTTTATTAGGAACAACGATGACTTTTCGAACGGTTTTATCGGTCAAGAACTTTAGTACATTTTCATTCGTCATCGCTAAGGACTCAATGGTTTCTTTATCGGCATCAGCAGGAACTGTCAGCTTGGCTCGTACCTTGCCATTTACCTGAGCCACGATCAATACCGAGTCTGCTACCAGTGCATCTTCGTCACATTCAGGCCAGGGGGCATCAATAATTTCAGTTGAGTTACCCATCTGTTGCCAAATATGATGACAGATATGAGGTGTAATAGGCGCTAACAGTTTTATACAGGTTATTAAGGCTTCGTGCATAACAGCTACGCCTTGAGGTGAGCGATCAGTAAATTTACCCATCGCATTGACCAGCTCCATCACGCGGGCAATGGCTGTATTAAAGGTCAGTCTGTTGCCGAAATCATTTGTAACATGCTTGATGGTACTGTGAGTAATTCTTCTTAGCGCTTTTTGTCCATCATTTAATTGACTGATGTCCAATGCTGGAATTTCCGTTTGCTGGCTATGGTCTTGTGCTAGACGCCAGAAACGACGCAAGAAGCGATGAGCACCTTCAACACCACTTGTTGACCATTCCAGGTCTTGATCCGGTGGCGCAGCAAACATGGTGAACAGGCGAACGGTATCAGCACCATACTGCTCTATGGTACCTTGAGGGTCGACGCCATTATTTTTAGACTTCGACATTTTACCCATGCCTGCATAGTGAACAGGTTGACCATCCTCTTTATGGTATACTGCAACGATTTGTCCTTTTTCATCACGCTCAATGGTGACATCCCCTGGTGCTATCCATACTTTGCCGCCTTTGTCGTCTTCCCGATAATAGGTTTCGGCTAACACCATGCCTTGGCAAAGTAGCTGTTTGAAAGGCTCATCAGTATTAACCAGGCCTTCATCACGCAACAGTTTGTGGAAAAAACGGGAATACAATAGATGCATGACGGCATGTTCAATACCACCAATATATTGATCAACAGGTAACCAGTAATTAGCCTGCTCAGGATTGAGCATACCGTCTTGGTAATTTGCACTACAGTAGCGCGCGTAATACCAAGATGACTCCATAAAGGTGTCAAATGTGTCCGTTTCTCGTTTGGCTGGGGTACCATCTAAAGGACTGACTGTAGCAGACCATGATGATTCAGTTTTTAACGGAGATGTAGTGCCGTCAAGGGTGACATCAGTGGGCAAGGTAACAGGAAGCTCTTCAGCGGGTGCGCCAATCGTGTCACCATTTTCCAGGTTAATCATGGGAATCGGTGTTCCCCAATAGCGCTGGCGTGACACTCCCCAGTCACGCAAACGATAGTTAACCTTTCGCTGGCCCTTGCCTGCGTTAATAAGATGTTCAGCAATGGCATCAAAAGCCTCTTTGGAGTTTAAACCATCAAAGGTGCCAGAATTGACTAAAACACCGTATTCAGTAAAGGCTTCTTGTGAAATGTCGGCTTTGATGCCTTCTTCCTGGCTTTCAATAACTTGCTTTATGGGTAGACCATATTTTGTAGCAAACTCCCAGTCACGCTGATCATGCCCTGGAACAGCCATGACGGCACCTGAGCCATACTCCATGAGTACAAAGTTTGCAATCCAAACAGGAACTTCCTCACCGGTAATAGGGTGGACTGCATGGAAGCCAGTAGCCATACCTTTCTTTTCCATGGTGGCCATTTCTGCTTCAGCAACGGCATTGTGCTTGCACTCTTCAATAAAGGCTGCAACTGCAGGATTATTTTTTGCTGCGGCCAAGGCAATGGGATGTTCTGCTGCAACCCCGACATAGGTCACACCCATCAAGGTATCAGGACGAGTGGTATAAATGGTAAATGAATCTTCAACGCCGGGAATAGTTTCCGCAAGGGAAAAGGTCATCTCTATCCCCTCAGAGCGGCCAATCCAATTGCGCTGCATGGTTTTGACCTGCTCAGGCCAATGTTCCAGCTGCTCTAAGCTTTCCAATAATTGATCAGCATAAGCTGTAATTTTGATAAACCATTGAGGGATTTCTTTACGTTCAACCAGCGCACCGGAACGCCAGCCGCGCCCATCAACCACTTGTTCATTAGCCAGAACAGTTTGATCAACAGGATCCCAGTTGACAGTCGCCATTTTTTTATAAACCAAGCCTTTTTCGTAAAGCTTGGTGAAGAACCATTGTTCCCAGCGGTAATAGTCTGGATCACAGGTAGTCACTTCACGGTTCCAGTCATAAGCAAAGCCTAGACTTTTTAACTGCTCCCGCATGTAACCGATATTTTCATAGGTCCACTTAGCGGGGGCAACACCATGTTTGATTGCGGCATTCTCTGCGGGTAAACCAAAAGCATCCCAGCCCATAGGTTGTAAGACATTTTTGCCCAGCATTCGCTGATAACGTGAGATAACGTCACCAATGGTGTAGTTTCTCACGTGCCCCATATGAAGTCGTCCACTGGGGTAGGGGAACATTGAGAGACAGTAGAATTTTTCTTTGTCAGGCGTTTCACTTACGGCAAAGGATTGATTGTCTTGCCAGTGTTGCTGTGCTTCACGCTCGATTTGCTGGTGTTGGTAATGTTCTTCCATTGTCTCTCTTTTTCTAAAGTAATCTAAAAAAAGCGCAGGGTTTAATAGTGATAAAGTCTAAGCAGCTTAGGATACATGACTCCATTTGTTACGGGTAGTCTTAATGAATAGTCTACGCTTATATTGAGTAGGTTGTACGAACCCTCATTAAAATATCCTGGCTTTACCCAAAACCTTCAATGCTGTTTGAACACGAGATTTTAAGGTATTTAGTAAGGCCTTCGCTTGCAGTGGTGTCATGCCAATGGAAAAAAAACAAGCAAGGAACCGTTTACCTGGACAAGGACAAAAGTCCAAAATAGATGCGTTGGAACAGCAGCATCCAACCTTATTTCTTTATGATCAATTGCTTCAACAAATTCAAATGGCTGTTAAAGGCTTTGAGCAACAGCTTTGGCATGAATTAATGCATGAGCTAAAGCCCTCGGCAGCCACCGTAACTGTTGAGCTGCAAGGGTTAACACGTCAACAACATCATTTATTAAAAGCTTATTTACGTAAAGATGCCACAGAGATCTGCAAGCTTTTAAATATTTCTTCACGCTAGCTTGAGTCAAACTTCATGCTCTCCTCACGATGAAGACCTCATGCCCCACACTCATATATGAGGCTGTCGCAAAACTACTGCGCTTGCAAATGCTGCGTTAAAAATCAGCTCAAAATGCTCATTTATGAGCTATAAACTCCGCTTTGCTACTGATTTTTTCCTAGTCTTTGCTCCGCTCCTGACCTTTTGCGATACCCTCGTATTGGGGAAAATTGCTCTTATTTTTGCAAAATTAAGCAAATCCACTCTATTTAGTAATAGGTTATACCCATAGTGAAGGATATATTCTGTTTTATTCTGCAAGCTGCGCTACTTAGAGGAAAGCATGTTAATCATTAGCTTTGCTAAATATTTTTTATTACCACCCGTATTTAATATTGTTCTGATTGTTTTAGCATTTATTTCTAGGGCTTTTATACAGCGTTTTTGGTGGCGTTATATGACAATGATAATAATCTGGTTATCACTGATTAGCTTGTACTTATTATGTACTCCCGTTGTTTCATCTTATCTTATGTCGTTATTAGAGTCGGGATACAGCGTATACGCTTCAGGGGAGGAAAAACCTGAGGCAATGGTAATACTGGGGGCTGGAAGGCATCGCAATGCGCAAGAGTTTGGAGGAAAAGATATCCCAAGTGCCTTTGAGTTAGAAAGAATGACGTATGCAGCCTATTTAAATAAACAGCTGAATTTACCGATTTTGGTTACAGGAGGAAAATTACTAGGTAGCGATCAGCCTCCAGAAGCAAAGATTATGGCTGATTTTTTACAAGAAAATTATGGTGTTGAGGTACGATGGCAAGAAGATAAAAGTCGCAATACCTGGGAAAATGCGCTTTATACTCAGCAAATGCTTGCGAAAGAGGATGTTCGTACTGTTGTATTGGTGACTCATGCTTGGCATATGAAAAGGTCAGTTGCCTCTTTTAAAAGGGCTGGGCTAAATGTTTTACCTGCTCCAACCCGTTTTATCTCTGGTAGAAGTAAAAGCGTGATGTGGTACCACTGGCTACCTACTCCTAAGTCATTTACAAATGCGACCTATGCTTTGCATGAGTTTGTGGGCTTGCTTTGGTATCGTTGGAAATACTTTTAAATTGGTTAAGGTGTAGATGTCTGCTCCATAGCTAAGGACTGCTTTTGTCGTGCATTCCAACCAAACACCGCCAAAATAAACCCAATCATCAGAAGTAATGGGTAAGACTGCCAAATCATATAAGGCGTGTTCCCTTGTTTGGTTTGTACTTTACCTGTGAGTACGTCAGCTTGAAACTGAGGAAGTTGTGTAATTACATCACCTTGATCATTAATAATCGCACTTATACCATCATTGGTGGCACGAATAAGGTAACGTCCTGTCTCCAATGCTCGCATACGAGCCATTTGAAAATGCTGGTGTGGGCCAATCGAAGCGCCGAACCAGGAGTCATTACTAATGGTAATGAGTAAGTTTGATTGCTGGGCTTGTTTGGCAACAAAATCGCCATAAACAATTTCGTAACAAATAAAAGCGGCTATTTTCGTTTGATCAGCGATTAAGTGAGGCTGATTACTGTCCCCAGAAGAAAATGACGACATTGGCAGGTTAAAGAACTTAATCAGTCCACGTAATAAATCCTCTAAAGGAACATACTCGCCAAAGGGTACAAGTTTTTGTTTGTGGTAGCTGCCACTGCCATTACCAGCAGCAATGATGCCATTATAAAAAGTGCGATAGGGTTGCCCGTCAATGACTTTTTGATTCATGAAGGGTAAACCAGTGATTAACGTGTTTTGATACTTGTTGGCTTCCTCAGCGAACATATCAACAAATGACTTTGCTTGCAGTGGATAAACGAGTGGAATGGCATTTTCTGGCCAAATAATGAGATCACTTTTCCAGTGGTCTTTACTAAGCAAGCGATAAGTGGCTAATGTTGTATGTGCATACTCTTTATTCCACTTTAGTTGTTGTGGAATATTAGCCTGAACTGCACTCACTGTGAGTGTTTTGGTCTGTGCATTGTCAGTCCACTGCTGGTTAGATAGCAGTGCTCCTGCAACCCATAGCAACGTTGTACAAGCAAGAACACACTGCCAGAGCTTAGAGGTCCACTGTTTACGTTGGATAGTTAGCCAGGTTAAACCCAACCAACTTGCTAAGACGAGAGCTGATAGGCCTAAGCTACCAATGACAGGACTCCAGTTGGCCAAGGGCGTATCAATATAGGCGTATCCTAGTAACAACCAGGGAAAACCTGTCAGAAACCAGGTTTTTAGCCACTCAAACACTAGCCAAAGTAGACCAAACAAGACAAGTCGTGAGCCTAGAGTAGAAGCTTTAAAGCGCTGAGTTAGCCAGACATAGGTCCAGCCCAAAGGTGCAAAAAATAAGAATGATAGAAAAATAACGAATAAGCTGGTTAAGAAGACTGCCAGCGCTATGGGAGCTGAGCCATATTGATGAATACTCACATAAACCCATGACACTCCAACGCCATAGAAACCAATGCCATACCACAAGGCTCGCCATAGTGCTTGTCGACGCGTTAATGACTGCAATGAAAAAAAGAAGCCCAGCAGTGATAAGCCTGTAAGTGGCCAAATATTGAAGGGGGCAAAGCCAAATGCCCAGATGATTCCTACGCTAAGGGCCAGGAAATGACCTGGCCAGCCAACAAGTTTTTTGGTCATGGGGTTTTAGTCATGATGTTTAAACGGGGGTGACTCGAAGTAAGCGAATGCGTCGGTTATCTGCATTGAGCACCTGGAACTCAAAACCTTCAATCGTGACAGATTCACTTCGCTTGGGTAAGTGTCCAAAGTTTTGCATCACTATACCACCAATGGTGTCATAGTCTTTGTCACTGAACTGACTTTGAAAGTGCTCGTTAAAGTCTTCAATAGGGGTCAAAGCTTTTACAATGAAATTATTCTCATTGAGCTGTTTAATGTAGTAGTCCTCTTCTACATCGTGCTCATCTTCAATATCGCCGACTATTTGCTCAAGTACGTCTTCGATAGTCACGAGACCAGAGACACCACCATATTCATCAACCACAATGGCCATATGATTGCGATTAGTTCGAAATTCATTCAATAAGACGATTAAACGTTTACTTTCAGGAACAAATGTTGCTGGGCGGAGAATATCTTTAAGACAAAACTGATCTTTTGTATCTTGGAGGTCTTTAAGTGCTAAAGAAAGTAAATCTTTGGCAAGCAAAATACCAATTACTTCATCTTTGTTTTCCCCAATCACAGGGTAGCGGGAATGGGCTGTTTTAATGATTTGAGGAATAAACTCTATGGGTGGTTGAGATAACTCCACGCATTCCATCTGAGCGCGTGGAATCATAATTTCTCGAACCTGCATTTCAGAAACTTGCATTGCCCCTTCAATGATACTCAATGACTCAGGGTCTAACACTTGATTAGACTGAGCCTCACGAAGTTGGTCTAGCAGTTCTGTTCGATTCTTGGGATCACCCGAAAATGCTTGGGTTAATTTCTCAAGCCATGTTTTAGCAGAGGCTGTTCCGTTCACACTCGATCGATCATCACTCATTGTTGTTGGTCTCTAGTGGTACACTCGTCAGCAATGGTCCACACATATGGGTCATTAAAGCCTAACTGTTTAAGCAGTTGAACTTCTAGCGACTCCATCAAAGTAGCTTCATCATCATTAATATGGTCATACCCAAGCAGATGCAAGACACCATGGATAACCATGTGGGCCCAGTGGGCTTGTAATGGTTTTCCTTGAGTAGCGGCTTCACTGGCAACAATATCTGCACAAATGGCTAAGTCGCCAAGTAGAGGTAGATCTAGCTCTTCGGGTAAGTCAGCAGGAAAGGAAAGCACGTTGGTGGCATAGTGTTTTTGGCGATAGGTGCCATTTAACTCAGCACTTTCGGCTGTATTCACAACTCGAATACTAAGCTCGGCATCATTAACAGACTCATTGACTAAGACGGTTTCTACCCAGCACTCAATATCTTCTTGGCTGGGTAGTTGTGCTGTTTCGTCACATGCTATTTGCAAATCAACGGTAAGCACATCAAGCATCCTTTTGCTTTTTAGAGGCTTGCTTGCTGTCGAATGTATCGTAAGCCTCAACAATACGTTGAACTAAAGGATGACGTACAACATCTTTAGCACTGAAATAGGTAAAGCCAATCCCTTTGACCTTCTTAAGTACTTCTGCACTGTGAGCTAATCCAGAGCGTGTGCCTCGAGGTAAGTCGACCTGAGTAGTGTCGCCTGTGATTACTGCAGTAGAACCAAAGCCGATACGGGTAAGGAACATTTTCATTTGTTCCATCGTAGTGTTTTGACTTTCATCTAAAATAATAAATGAATTATTGAGTGTTCGCCCACGCATGTAAGCCAGAGGCGCTACCTCAATAACATTTTTCTCTATAAGCTTTTCGACCCGCTCAAAACCGAGCATTTCATAAAGCGCATCATAAAGAGGCCTTAAGTAAGGGTCGATTTTCTGAGCTAGATCACCAGGCAAAAAGCCCAGCTTTTCACCTGCTTCTACGGCAGGCCTAACGAGCAGAATTCGTCGAATTTGATCATTCTCCAGAGCAGCAACAGCACAGGCTACAGCTAGGTAGGTTTTTCCCGTGCCTGCAGGTCCTATACCAAAGTTAATATCATGCTGCAGAATGCGCTTGACGTACTCTTGTTGGTTGGGTCCTCTGGGCTTGATCACGCAACGCTTGATTTTAATAACAACACTTTCTGTTTTACCTTGTTGCGGATTTTCAATATCAGCCTCTTGTAAATAAAGATGGACGATATCGGGTGATATATCACCACCGTTTTCAAGCTCTTGTGAAAGTGTTTTGAGAATTCGCTCTGCTGCATGGACATTGGCTTGTGAGCCAGTAAGCTCAAAGTGATTACCACGGTTACTGATGCGAATATCTAAGCGCTGTTCGATTTGCTTTAAGTGCTCATTAAATTGGCCACAAAGTTGCGCAAAGTGTTGAGCATCTTCGACGTTGAGAGTGAACTTGTGGGGGGGTAATTCTGTATTCAAAACCTTATTCATTAGCCGGACACGGCACCCTACTTATTTTTTAGAATATACCTTCTCTATGGGGAAGGAAAGCACCTTTTTTTGTTTAAGTGGCGGATTGAGTTTCATAAAAAAATAGCACTTCGCTCAAGAGGGTCATTACAGTTTAGAGTACCAAAACCCTAAGAATAACTTGAGGCTTGAAAGCACAACTCGCCACTGAGTTAGCTTGTGCACTTTACAGTAATAATGCAGGTTTAAAATAACCAGCACTTGGTAAAGCGTTAATCAACGGTGATTGACATAATCATCCCTGTAAAGTGCACTAACTCGTATATAACAGAGTATTGTTATTGCGAATTAATATAGCTCGTCGTTTATCATATCACCTCGTAGCGAGTTGGGTAATGCTTCTGTAATAACGACTTCGACAAGTTTGCCAATGATTCTTGGATTAGCTGCAGCAAAGTTCACAACACGATTATTTTCTGTTCGCCCTTGCAGCTGACCTGGGTCTTTCTTGGAAAAGCCTGTTACTAGAATGCGCTGCGTTGTGCCAACCATTCTTCGACTTATTTCCTGGGCCTGTTGATTGATTCGCTGCTGCAGTATTTGTAAGCGCTGTTTTTTAACGTCTTCAGGGGTATAGTCAGGCAAGTCAGCAGCAGGTGTACCTGGACGAGGACTATAGATAAAGCTAAATGAGATATCAAAGCCAATGTCCTGGATAAGGTTCATGGTGTTTTCAAAATCTTTATCTGTTTCACCTGGGAAGCCCACAATAAAATCTGAAGAGAAGCAAATATCTGGACGTAACTTGCGAATCTTACGTAACTTAGATTTGTATTCGAGTACGGTATGGCCGCGCTTCATTGCTGCAAGAACACGGTCAGAGCCACTTTGGACAGGCAAGTGCAGATGGCTGACAAGCTCAGGTACATGTGCATAAACATCAATCAAGCTTTCAGTGAACTCAACAGGGTGTGATGTTGTAAAGCGAATCCGAGCAATACCATCAATTGCTGCGATGATGGTAATAAGCTCGGCTAAGTCAGCAGTATCATCATCAGCGTCAGACTTTTTACCACGATAAGCATTAACATTTTGGCCAAGCAAATTAATTTCTCTAACGCCTTGTTCAGCCAAGTGCACGCATTCTGCGATTACATCATCAAAAGGCCGGCTGACTTCTTCACCGCGGGTATAGGGAACAACACAGAAAGTACAATACTTGCTGCAGCCTTCCATCACCGAGACAAATGCTGTCGGGCCATCGACGCTGGGCTCTGGTAAGTGATCAAACTTTTCAATTTCTGGAAAGCTCACATCCACAACGGCTTGCTTACCCGTTTCAGAGGCATCGATCATTTCTGGCAGACGGTGCAGTGTTTGTGGACCGAAAACCATATCGACGTAGGGTGCTCTGTCTCGAATGGCTTGACCTTCCTGACTGGCAACGCACCCTCCAACACCAATAATCAGGTTGGGGTTTTGATCTTTTAGAGCACGCCAACGACCTAGTTGGTGAAAAACTTTTTCCTGAGCTTTTTCCCGAATAGAGCAGGTATTCAGCAGCAATACATCAGCTTCTTCTGGGTTGTCAGTTATTTCAAGCTGATGGCTTTCATTGAGTAAGTCTGCCATGCGCGATGAATCATAATCATTCATCTGACAACCATGGGTTTTAATAAAGAGCTTCTTAGCCATCGAAATCTACCTACACACGTTTTTCACACAGTCAGGGGGGTAAAAATTAGCGCAGCATTATATCGAGGTCTGTAGTGAAAGCCCAGTGCTGTACTGATGTATGGTTTATAGTCCCTGGGTTTTTAGGTAACTGCCTAGTACTCAGCCTGCAATGAATATTAATAGAAGACGGGGTCGAAAAACATTATGAGGTGATGAATATCTAGCAACGGATCAGATAAGAAATGAATAACGTTGGCATTTGCCTTGAACTGCAGCTCTGGTATTCTAGCGCTCTTTTCGCGTACGGCTGCTCAATACTCTTTGGTGAGATGGTATTAACATGGCTAAACCAATTTTTCGAGTGACATTCTTAAATCAAGGCAAGGTTTATGAGGTATATGTCAAGCAAATCTTTCAAAGTGATTTGTATGGCTTTATTGAAATAGAAGAGTTTATTTTTGGTGAAAGAAGTCAGCTCGTAGTTGATCCGGGTGAAGAGAAGCTCAAGTCTGAGTTTGCGGAAGTAAAGCGTAGCTTTATTCCCATTACTTCTGTTATTCGGATTGATGAGGTTGAAAAAGAAGGTGTGGGTAAAATCAGTGAAGTTAAAGGGGATAAGGTGACGCCTTTTCCATTTCCGCCGGGCACACCACCAAAGAAAGACGCATAAGTTTGGCCATTTCCTGCTCCAAATTAAAGTTAAAAAGGCAAAGATGATAGTACATCTCGCACAAGTAAAAGCTTGAACCTCTAATATTGCTGTGCCTTGTCGAGGGCTAGACTGAACATATGGAAGAATGGCCACAGGGAGCATGGCACCGATGTTCGCAAATATACCAGCAGAAGATGGTCTATCTGAGCATCAAGATACTCAAGAGATAGGCATGAACAGTGCAGTGATGCACACTATTAAAGCTAGTGAGGATTGGTCAGACCAGAAGCAGAAGCTTAAAAGCAAGCTAGCCACAGAGATTTATCAAATAGAAGAGCGAATCGAGAACGTTAAGCAGTCTGCAGGGCAGTCAAAAATAGCAATGCTGAAAACACTGCGTGAAATGCTGATTACCCGAAAGCGCTTACTTAACTTGCTTGTAGGTTAAAACAATTTGGCCTGTATTAACCTGATTTTTAAGGACTGGCCTCTTGATGGGTGCTGTGTCCACTGTTCTGTGGCTTAGAATGTAACTCCAGGTGAGATGGCGTTGTTTGCTTAAGCTGCTGAGCAAAATCCTGAAAAATTTTGCTTAAGGTATAAAAGGCTAAGGCTCGCTGGTCCCTGTCCATTAAACTGCCAATTTCATCACTGACATCAATCGCATCTGTATAGCCATTAACCGCCGCCATTTTCATCATAATGTAGGCTTGAGTGTAGTCTTGCTTCATTCCCTCTCCACGGTAGTACATAAAAGCAAGTTGATATTGCGCCTTAGCATGGCCATTGGTTGAGGCTTTTTCAAACCAGAGTTTTGCTTTGTCATAATCTTGAGGAATAACCTGGCCAATAAGGTAAAGCTCACCGAGTAAAAACTGAGCTTGTGGGTCCCCTTGGTTTGCAGCCTCTTCACAGGCTACTACGGCGGCAGCAAGGTTAGGTTCTTCAGGAAGAATATTGCAGCGCTCAGAAGCAGGAATAAGGAGCTCACTCAGGCCATACTGGAATCCATTAATCTCAGTGGCCTGAACTAGTTGTGTGACATGGAATGTTAGTAGAAAGCCAGTCCATAGTAGTAGGAGTCGCATATAACGTGCCTATAGGCAAAATGGGCAAGTTGTAGAATTCAGTTTTTGCTTGTGTGGTGAATATACCCTTGGTGTCAGGTATATTTTACCCTGTTCATTGAAGGCATTTTATCATGAAACGTGTTGAGCCATTTTTTTTAAACAGCTATTGTCATCAGTTGTATAATTTTAGTTAACACTTCTACCTTTTTTACAGTATGTAACTGTACTGCGTTTGTAGTTTACACGTTTACGGTTAACTGCATTTTTGGCTGACAGGGCATTAAGTAAGCAATTAGCCTGATACTCTAATGAAATCACAAGATTGATACAAATTATAAAATGATACTGTGAGCTAGTTGTCAAATTCGCAGATAGAGTGATATAGCGTGCAGCACTTGAAAATCTTTATGTCTTGTACGACTGTTCTTTATATTTATAAGAAATGGCTCCCAGGCAATTTTACACATTAATTTACATTCGCCTTTCACAAATTAAAGTGAGAGTTGGGGAGAGCCTTGCGGTTTTCGGACAAATAGAAAATAGCCTGTACCAAGACTGAGTGATCCAAGTGCTAATAGGTAATGAAATAAGTCTAAGCGTAAAAAGCCAGCAAGATAACCGTGAGTACCAATAACCAGGCCAGCAACAGAAAAACTTGCTGAGCCAACCAAAATATAAATAAAAAAACTTGGCTTTTGACGGATAAACTTAAATCCGACTAATAAAATAACAAGTAAACTCATTATGCCAATGGCAGTATATGTTGTTTCAATTGCTTGGAATCGACGCGCAATTTCAAAACAAATCATCAAAGCAATGATTAGCCTTCCCCACATAGGTTTATGCCAATTGAGAGGCCAGACTAAATGTGCATAGGCACCTGCAATAAGTGGTAGCGCTAAAAAGGTTGCAGCATGGGTAAATAGTCGATGGATATCCGCCCAGATGGGCGAAAATCCATAGTAGAGCGTGCCAAAAAAAGAGGCCAACGACATGAGTATAAAGCCAATTAATGCAGCAGTGGCAGGTAGCTTTTGGTCATTGGCAAAGGTTTTTTGTTGTAGCAATAAAAAAACGGAATAGCTACAACTAAAGCAAAGTATGGCATCAGAAACGGCAAGAGAGGTCATGTGTTCCTCAAGTTAAACTGCTAAAACTGGTCTCAGCAGCTACCAGTGTTTTTTCTATCTCTTCGCTACCATGAGCTTGTGAGATAAATCCAGCTTCATACGCCGAAGGGGCTAGGTAAATGCCTTGCTTCAGCATATTTTGGAAAAACTGATTAAAGTGCTCCAGGTTGCAAGCCATAACTTCATCAAGGCGTGATGGGGCTGTTTTGTCTGTAAAGAATAAGCCAAACATGCCACCTATTTGGCGTGTTGTGAACGGAACGCCTACCTTATTGGCAACAGCTTCCAGCCCTTCGGTCAGCTTTTGGACTTTTGCTGACAGTAGTGTATAAAAACCAGGCTGGCTTATTTTATTGAGTGTTGCCAGTCCGGCAGCCATGGCTACAGGGTTGCCTGATAATGTGCCTGCCTGATAGACAGGCCCTGTTGGAGCAATGGCTTGCATGATGTTGCGCTTTCCGCCAAAGGCGCCTACGGGCATACCACCGCCAATAATTTTGCCCAACGTTGTCAGATCTGGGGTCACATTATAAAGTGCTTGAGCTCCACCTAAAGCAACACGGAAACCAGTCATAACCTCATCAAAAATCAGCAAGCTACCATACTTATCACAAATACGACGTAAGCCTTCCAGAAAACCTGGGGCAGGAGGGATACAGTTCATGTTGCCAGCAACAGGCTCAATAATGATACATGCAATTTGTTCCCCTACCTCAGCAAAGACCGATTCAACTTCACTTAAATCGTTATAGGCTAGCGTTAGCGTTTGTTCTGCTAAAGCCGCAGGAACCCCAGGTGAAGTAGGAACACCTAACGTCAATGCTCCAGAGCCAGCTTTGACAAGCAAGGAGTCAACATGTCCATGATAACAGCCCGCAAATTTAACAACTTTATCACGGCCGGTATAACCTCGGGCTAATCGAATGGCACTCATTGTTGCTTCAGTACCAGAGTTGACCATGCGGACTTGCTCAATACTGGGCATCAAGCTACATACTTTTTCAGCAATAGCAACTTCAAGTGCCGTAGGTGCACCAAAGCTTAATCCCTGTTTTAGTTGCTGCTCAATAGCCGCTATAACATCAGGGTCATTGTGACCTAAAATCATAGGGCCCCATGAACCAATATAATCAATATAGGATTTACCATCCTCATCATATAAATAAGCCCCCTGCGCTTTTTGAAAAAAAACAGGGTTGCCACCAACACTTTTGAATGCTCGAACTGGGGAGTTAACACCACCAGGAATAAACTGTTGTGCTTTATCAAATAATTCAGTTGATCGAGACATAACAAACTCTTTGTAATTAGTGGCTTAGATTTAGCTTAAAATAATGACTTAAAACGAGCTGCCTGAGCAAATACATCTGCTGCTGTAAACAGGTCATGAATGACTGCAACCATGGAAATGCCTTGGGCAATAAGTTGAGAGGCATTATCTATGGTGACACCACCAATGGCTACGCTAGGGGTATCCAGCGTGTGAATATTAGCCAACATGTTAAGTGACGCGGTGGGTGCTTCAGGTTTGGTCTTAGACGTAAAAAAGCGACCAAATGCAACATAATCAGCACTTTGCGAAACAGCTTGCTTTGCCAGTTCCATGGACCCGTGGCAAGTGGCGCCAATTATAGCCTGATTACCAAGGGTATGGCGAGCTTGAGCAATGGCTATATCACTTTGACCAAGATGAACACCATCAGCTCCAATGGTGTGAGCGAGCTTTATATCATCATTAATAATCAAAGGAACATGGTAGTGATGGCACAATTTTTTTAGTGCTAATGCTTGTTGAAGACGTAAGCTTGGGCTTCCTTGCTTGTTACGATATTGAAGCACCTGAGCGCCACCTGCTAATGCAGCATCAACTTTTGCAACGAGCTGGTTTGGCGGCAATAAATGCTCATCAGTGATGGCATATAATCCTTTTAAAATAAATGAGCTTTTCATTCTGTATATAAATGGTTCAAATTGAATTGCAGGTTTCGAAAGCAGCAGGTGATTTTAAAAATACAAGACCCTTGTTTTGGAGAAGGGTTTGCTTGTTAGATAGCCTCTAAGGCTTCAGCAAGTTTACTGATACCTACTACTTCCATGCCATCAATTGCTTTCTTGGGGGCATTGGCTTTTGGCACTATGGCTTTTTTAAAGCCATGTTTGGCTGCTTCATAAATGCGTTCTTGTCCATAAGCTACGGGCCGAATTTCACCTGATAAACCTACTTCTCCAAAGGCAATAATATGTTGGTCAATAATACTGTCTCGTAGGCTAGACACAATTGCTAATATTGAAGCTAAATCGGCACTGGTTTCTGACACTCTGACGCCACCCACGACATTCACAAAGACATCCTGATCACTGGTGAAAATACCGCCATGGCGGGTTAATACGGCAAGTAGCATGGCCAGGCGATTTTGTTCTAAGCCAACAGTGACGCGCCTGGGATTGCCCAGTTGAGACTCAACGACCAGCGCTTGGATTTCCACCAGCAAGGGGCGGGTACCTTCCCAAAGTACATTAATAATACTGCCAGGGGTGGGGTGTTCTGTCCGTGAAAGGAAGATAGCTGAGGGGTTGAGGACTTCGCGAAGTCCTTTTTCGGTCATCGCAAATAAGCCAAGTTCGTTGACTTGGCCAAACCGGTTTTTGGTGGCTCGCATAATACGAAAACGAGAGTCATCAGTATTGCTGAGCATAAGCTGAGTATCAATGATGTGTGATAAGGTCATCGGACCTGCCAAAGAGTTATCTTTGGTGACATGGCCTACAATCAATAAGACAGTATTCGTTTGTTTAGCGAAGCGGGTTAAATGCGCTGCACTTTCTCGAACTTGAGCAACACCACCAGGTGCAGCTTCGACTGTATCCGTATACATCACTTGTATTGAGTCAATGACAATTACACCGGGCTTTTCCTGTTGGGCTATAGCAATGACCTGTT
This sequence comes from Zooshikella ganghwensis DSM 15267, assembly GCF_000428585.1. Lineage (GTDB taxonomy): Bacteria > Pseudomonadota > Gammaproteobacteria > Pseudomonadales > Zooshikellaceae > Zooshikella > Zooshikella ganghwensis. The sequence goes on from NZ_AUAF01000025.1 coordinate 34,821, forward strand.
CCACAGAAGTTTCTGCCAGCATTTTAAGCTGACCTGTGGGTAAGCCTAAGCGGTGCGCTCGTGCGGCAATTTGCTGTAAAGATTCCTCACCTGATACATATAAGGCGGGCATGTTTTGCGCGGTATGACAGAGTGTTTGTAATAACAAGGTACTTTTGCCTGCACCAGGGTTACCACCTATTAATACTGCACTGCCGGGTACAAAACCACCTCCCAGTACTCGATCAAACTCACTGATTCCGCTGGAAAATCTTGGTGTGTCACTAATATCAACATCTTCCAGCAAGGTGACACTGGATAGGCTTCCAGCAAAACCAGCACGTTGAGCGGTAGAGGCTTGTCGTGAATTGCCTAAACTAAACTCTTTAAAACTGTTCCAGGCCTTACAGTCAGGGCATTGGCCCTGCCATTTTGCAGATTCACTGCCACATTCACTGCAAACGAAGACTTTTTTTGCTTTAGCCATAAGGGGGTATGTTAGTCATTGCTAGAAAGTCGAAGGATATTTGAGGCTACTATACTGTACTTTTAACCAGTAAAAAAGGCTTTGATTTATAGCTTTAAATATGGGCTATACAACGAATAGGTTATATCTGGTGGGTGTGGAGCAGCTTTGAAAATGCTAAATATCTCGGCTTAAAGCGGATAGTTCTCTTTGTAATAACTGTGAGTCCCCTAGATTTAGCTCTGTTAGTCGTTTGAGTAGTGAAATACTATCAATATCAATTGATATGCACTCAAACCCAGCGTGGTTTTCTTCCTGGTGGGCAAAACGGACTTTCATGGTGATAACTTTCTCATCATCAAGGTGGATAAAGGCCGTGAAGGGTGACTGTGGATCAATCTGCCAGTCTTTTGGAGGAATGACTAATATTCCGCGAAGTGAAATATCATGCAGCTCTACAGGCCAGGTTTTGTCGCCTTGGCGAAGCTCGGTACGCGCATCAAAGCTAATTCGCGTAAATTTGCGGCGTTCTGTAGTGGCTGTGCTCATACGTTTCGCTTATATGTTAAATAAAAGATTACTTGCTTCTTAACAGCGAATGGTGCGGTATTTAAACCTTTAGTGTGTATGAGTAACTATAGTGGGTTTTAAAGGGTAAGCAAGAACTGCCTACCCCTTAAAAAAGGCCAAAAAACGCTTCGTTTATTAAGCTAGTTTTTTGTATTTAATACGATGAGGTTGATCAGCAGCGACACCCAGGCGCGCTTTACGATCAGCTTCGTATTCGCTGTAGTTGCCTTCAAAAAAGACGACTTGGCTGTCACCTTCATAAGCCATAATATGTGTGGCAATACGATCCAGGAACCAACGGTCGTGAGAAATCACCATGGCACAACCTGGGAAGGCAAGTAAAGCTTCCTCTAGTGCACGCAATGTTTCAACATCCAGGTCGTTACTAGGTTCGTCCAGCAATAGAACGTTAGCACCTTGCTTAAGCAGCTTGGCTAAATGCAAGCGATTTCGTTCACCACCTGATAAGTCCTTGACGAACTTTTGTTGGTCGCTGCCTTTGAAGTTAAATCGACCAATGTAGGCACGTGAAGGAATTTCATAGTTGCCAATGCGGAGGATATCCTGACCATCAGAGATTTCTTCCCATACTGTTTTACTACCGTCCAGGCTATCTCTGCTTTGATCAACATAAGCCAGTTCTACGGTGTCACCAATGCGAATAGTACCGCTATCTGGTTGTTCTTTGCCGGCAATCATCTTAAATAGGGTAGATTTACCTGCACCATTACCACCAATGATGCCTACGATGCTGCCTTTGGGTACATTGAAGCTTAAATCTTCAATCAGCATTTCATGATTAAAGCCTTTGTTGACATGGTTAAACTCAATAACCAAGTCACCTAGACGTGGACCAGGTGGAATGTAGATTTCGTTGGTTTCATTCCGCTTTTGTACGTCTTGCGAACTTAACTCTTCAAAACGGGCAAGACGTGCTTTGCTTTTTGCTTGGCGGCCTTTAGCGTTAGAGCGGACCCACTCCAGTTCGTGCTTAATGGTTTTTTCGCGGGCTTGCTGCTGTTTTTCTTCAATCGCTAAGCGCTTTTCTTTATTTTCGAGCCAGGCGGTGTAGTTACCTTCAAACGGAATACCATGTCCGCGGTCGAGTTCAAGTATCCAGCCTGCGGCATTATCCAGGAAGTAGCGATCGTGGGTAACAGCAACGACAGTACCGTTATAGTCATGGAGGAAGCGCTCAAGCCAGGCCACACTTTCTGCGTCCAGGTGGTTGGTCGGCTCGTCAAGCAACAACATATCTGGGCTTGAGAGCAATAGGCGACACAGTGCTACACGACGTTTTTCACCTCCTGACAGGTGCTCAACTTTGGCATCCCAGGGCGGAAGACGCAGGGCATCAGCAGCCACTTCAAGTTTTCTTTCTAAGTTGTGGGCGTCAGAAGCCTGAATAATATTTTCAAGCTTGCCTTGTTCTGCAGCTAATGCGTCAAAGTCTGCATCAGGCTCTGCATAGGCCGCGTATACTTCATCCAGGCGCTTCAAAGCATCTTTAATCTCTTGAACGCTTTCTTCAACAATGTCGCGAACTGTTTTTTGGTTGTCCAGTATCGGCTCTTGTGGAAGATAACCTACATTGATACCTGGCTGAGGCCGTGCCTCACCATCAATTTCTTTATCAACGCCAGCCATGATGCGCAGTAAGCTTGATTTACCTGCACCATTGAGACCTAAAACACCGATTTTGGCACCGGGGAAGAAAGATAGAGAGATATCTTTAAGGATTTCTCGCTTGGGTGGCACCACTTTGCTCACCCGATTCATGGTATAGACGTACTGAGCCATATCCTCTACATGTGATTCTGTTGGAAGTGAATGAAAATTGCCGTCAAATTACCGGAAGCCTGTTATGAAGGCAAACGATTCGCTGTGTAATTCATAAAAAAGTCATAACGATATCCTGTGTTTAAGGGAGGAAATGTTATGAGGAGAGGATTTTACCTTACTGATAGCGACAGAGTGACGACAACATGAATAAATTATTTGCTGACCTGAAACGTAATAATAACGTCTACCTTACATAAGGCGCTATGCTGTGCATAGCACAATAAGTAACTTATGTTTCGTTATGAAGCAAATCACTGTTTATAATGTCGTTTATTCAAGTGCGCTGTGATTGCCCTTAGGGTACAATCAGCCTGCTTATACAACTTGAGTCAGTTGTCAATTTATGTTTCATGAGTCCTGTGAATTATGTGGCTCATGAAGTGTATGCCTGAGCCAGTTAGGATTGAAAGAGGACCTGCATGTTTACCTCCAATATGACCATTGCTGCCTATGACCCTGAGTTGCAATCTGCAATTGAAAATGAAGCTCAGCGTCAGGAAGAACATATCGAACTTATAGCCTCAGAAAACTATGCTAGCCCACGAGTTATGGAAGCCCAGGGCTCTGTGTTAACTAACAAGTATGCAGAGGGCTATCCTGGTAAGCGTTACTATGGTGGCTGTGAGTTCGTTGATGACGTTGAACGTATTGCTCAGGAGCGTGCCAAGCAGTTGTTTGGAGCTAGCTACGCTAATGTTCAGCCTCATTCAGGCTCACAGGCAAATGCAGCCGTTTACATGGCACTGGTTAAACCTGGTGATACTATTCTTGGTATGAGCTTAGCCCATGGTGGACACTTGACCCATGGTGCGAAAGTAAGCTTCTCTGGTCGTATTTATCACGCAGTTCAATATGGAATAAACCCTGAGAGCGGTGAGGTGGATTATGATGAAGTTGAAGCACTGGCCTTAGAGCATAAGCCTAAAATGATTGTGGCTGGCTTTTCCGCTTATTCCAGAGTCATGGATTGGCAGCGTTTTAGAGCAATTGCCGATAAAGTAGGTGCATATCTCCTGGTAGATATGGCCCATGTGGCGGGTTTAATTGCTGCGGATGTTTATCCTAGCCCACTTCCTCATGCTCATGTTGTTACCACTACTACACATAAAACACTGGGCGGTCCTCGTGGTGGTTTGATTTTGTCTAGCCAGGCTGATGAAGAGCTCCAAAAGAAACTCAACTTTGCTGTCTTTCCTGAGAGTCAGGGTGGGCCTTTGATGCACGTTATTGCTGCTAAAGCAATTTGTTTTAAAGAGGCAATGGAACCTGAGTTTAAAGCATATCAACAGCAAGTGGTTAAAAATGCACAAGCTATGTGTAGTGTATTCCAAGCACGAGGTATCAAAATTGTTTCGAAAGGAACCGATGATCACCTGTTTTTAATGGACTTAATTGGTAAGGAATACACTGGTAAAGATGCGGATGAAGCTTTAGGACGCGCTAACATTACAGTCAATAAAAATGCAGTGCCGAATGATCCACGCTCACCGTTTGTCACAAGCGGGTTGCGAATTGGTACTCCTGCAATTACCCGTCGTGGCTTTCAGGAAGCTGAGAGTAAAGAGTTAGCGGGTTGGATTTGCGATGTATTAGAAAATATTAATGATGAGCAAGTTATCGCGAGTGTACGAGAAAAAGTAAAAGCTATTTGTGCTCGCTTTCCTGTGTATGGAAAATAATGAGCGAGTAACGAGCGTTACCCGTTCAATAAAAAAAGACCCAGTTTTTGCTGGGTTTTTTTATGGTGTTTCAGCTGTGGGAGAATAAGTTCGTTGTAAATATTTTGAAGGACTTTCACCCAGCTGGCGTTTAAACATGGTAGAAAAAGCAGATGAAGACTCGTAACCTAAGCTTAATGCAACATCTGTGATTGACTTTCCTAGGTCAAGTAATTCTAACCCATGCAAAATAACCAGCCGCTGTCGCCATTGGTTAAACCCCATACCTGTGTGTTGTTGAAATAAGCGACGTAAAGTACGAGCTGATGCGCCTACTTTATCTTCCCAATATTCAAGTGGCATCTTGTGAGTTGGATCTGCAAGTAACTCATTTATAATGGGCTGTAGTCGGCGCTCAGACGGTAGCGGGATATCATAGGGAATAATCGCTGAAACGCTTAGCTGGTCCACTAAAACCTGCCAGATACGCTCTAAAAATAAGTCTGGGGATTGTGAACTAGGAAAGTTCATTACATGGAGTATAAGTTCTTTCACTAAAGGAGATATTTCAATAACACATGTTGGCTTGTCAATTTGCTGAGTCCAGATTAAATCTACATAAATACTTCGATACTGTGCAGCGGTTAGCGTAGTAACCTGGTGATCGACATGAGGAGGAATCCAGACTGCTCTATTTGGCGGTGAAATAAAGCGTCCTTCTGAGGTATCAACCTGTAGCACACCCCTAACAGCATATTGAAGTTGTCCCCATTCATGCTGATGGCGTGGACCCTGTTTGCCCATGGGAATGTCTTTCGTGCGGGGCATAATTCGTTGTAACAACTGCTGGGGTATGCTCATGGAAACTGTCCATTTTGCAAAGGTGGTTGGCCATTTGTGAAACGTTCTCAGAGCTAAAATCACGTATCATGTAATGTACGTGTGTTGCTCAGTACTCTCAATGTCTTTTTTGACAATCTAATCATAAACGTACTGATACCCCTTAACAGCATGGCTCAAGAGATGCTTGGTCTGCACATACTCGTAATCAATAGTTTCGAAAGTGCTTATTATTAATGGGGTAAGCCATATAAAAAATAGTACTTTAGTATATGCATGATGTGTCTTTTATAAAAGTGACCTTAATGAGCAGGTAAGTGAATGAAGTTAGTAAAACTACATAATCAGCCGTATTTATTTCTTGTATTATTAGCTGTTGCAATGCCATTTACATTTTCTGTATGGAATGTACAGCTAAATAATGCAGTTGTAGAGCTTGCCAACTTTACGGGTAAGGAAATTGGAATACTGCAAAGTATTCGAGAGATACCAGGGTTATTAGCAATATCAGCAATTTTATTTTTGCTTTTTATTTTAGAGCAGCGCTTTGCTGTTTTAGCGCTCGTGTTATTGAGTGCTGGGGTGGCATTAACAGGGCAGTTTACGAGTGTTTTGGGATTTTATCTCACTACGCTATTAATGAGTTTTGGGTTTCATTATTTAGAAACCACGAGAGACTCGTTAGCACTTCAATGGTTACCTAAAAAGACTGCACCTGCTCAGTTAGGTAAGTTGTTAGCAGTAGCATCATATAGTTCCTTAGGGGCTTATGGAATGGTTTGGTTGCTCCAACAACTATCATTAAGCTATGAATTGATTTATCTGGTGGCAGGTGCTATTGGGTTATGCCTGGCGGGTTATCTTTGGTTGAAGTTCCCTGTTTTTCAACAGTCTGCACAACAGCATAAAAAATTAATTTTTAGAAGAAAGTATTGGCTTTTTTACTTATTAACATTTATGAGTGGGGCAAGACGGCAAATTTTTGTGGTGTTTGCTGCATTTATGATGGTTGAGAAATTTCACTATAGCGTAAGTGATATTACATTATTATTTATAATTAATCACCTGGTCAGTATTTGGCTAGCACCTAAAATAGGTAAAATGGTTCAGCACTTTGGAGAGCGTTTTACACTTTCTTTAGAGTATATTGGATTAATCATCGTTTTTACCGGCTACGCATGGGTAGAATCCAGTGAAATAGCTGCTATGTTATACGTGGTTGATCATATCTTTTTTGCCATGGCCATTGCTTTAAAAACGTACATGCAGAAAGTAGTCGATGAACAGGATATTGCAGCAACGGCAGCCATGAACTTTACGATTAATCATATTGCTGCAGTCTTTTTACCTGTCATTTTAGGTATAGTCTGGTTAACATCGCCTGAGTGGGTATTTTATATTGGCTCAGTATTGGCGTTACTATCATTTATGCTTGTTCAGCTGATTCCTTACACTCTACGACAAGTTACACCGATGGCTCAGCAGGTTGTCAATGTAGAAGGTTGATTTCTCATAAGATGGATACTGGTTAAAAGGCTAGTTGAGCAGCCTTTTAACTTCGTTTTCTTGACGAAATAGAAGTGAGTATTTCACTGAAACCTTTTATTATGCGAGAATTAATAATATACCCAATACGAATGGTTTTTTGGTGCTGCCATCGAGTGACTAAGCCCCATGAGCCTATATTAATAGGTGATTAGGGTGAGGAGAGAAGATAACAAAACCTAGAAATCATTCGTGAAGGGTATAAAAATAATACACTGGAGTGTGACATGTTAAAGGATTCATTTTATCCTCCGCAGCGAACTTTGATGGGACCTGGTCCTTCAGATATTCATCCTCGGGTTTTACAAGCACTAAGCCGTCCTACTATTGGTCACCTTGATCCCTGCTTTATTGGTATGATGGATGAAGTTAAACAGTTACTGAAATATGCTTTTGTTACTGAAAATGAAGTGACACTTGCAGTATCCGCACCGGGTTCGGCAGGTATGGAGGCTTGCTTTGTCAACTTGATTGAGCCTGGTGAAAAGGTCATTGTATGTATTAATGGAGTGTTTGGTCAGAGAATGGCTGAAAATGTAATACGTTGTGGTGGCCAATTAATTAAAGTTGAGGATGAGTGGTGTCAGCCAGTCTCTTTAGAAAAACTGCAAGCAACATTAGAACAGCATCCTGATACGACAGCTGTTGCCTGTGTTCATGCTGAAACCTCAACAGGTGTAAAGTCTGATATAGAAGCTATTTGCCAAATAGCCAAACAGCATGATTGTTTAACAATTGTTGATACTGTAACGTCATTAGGTGGTATTCCACTCTATGTGGATCGATGGGATATTGATGCGGTTTATTCCGGGTCACAAAAATGCTTATCTTGTGTACCTGGACTTTCTCCTGTTAGCTTTAGCTCTAACGCTGTCGATAAAATTAAGTCTCGTAAAACAAAAGTGCAAAGCTGGTTTCTCGATCAAACATTGGTGATGGAATATTGGGGCAATAAAGCGGCGAGAACTTACCATCATACGGCACCTGTGAACGCGCTTTATGCTTTACATGAAGCCTTGTTGATGCTGAAAAAAGAGGGTTTGGAGCAAGCCTGGCAAAGACATGCAATGATGCATAACCGTCTTTATCAGGGGTTAACAGATTTAGGTATTAAGTTTTTAGTTGATGAGCAGCATCGACTACCACAGCTTAACTTAATTGCTATTCCAGAAGGCATTGATGATGCGGCCTTTCGTAACCACTTATTGCGACACTATAACTTGGAAGTAGGTGCTGCAATTGGAGGCTTGGCAGGCAAAGCATGGCGGATTGGTTTGATGGGCTATGCTGCCAAGGCTGAAAATGTTGCTTTATGCCTAAAAGCATTTGAAGAGACATTAAACATGATGCGGCAGTGATAAATGATAACCCCATCTTTTGTGGCGTCATCAAATGATGGGGTAAAGAGCAAAGCCTGGCGAAGGCAACAAACCCTAAAATTGATTCGCGAAGGGTATATGCTACTATAGCGCTCCTTTTGGCTTACTCTGAGAATCCTTGAGGCTAAGTAAAGCACTCAGCATCGCTCAGGGGATGGTATGGCCTAAATGTGGAGGGCTAGGGGTTGTTAGTTCAGGTCAAAAATAAAAGTGCATTGGGTGCCTTGCTGGTTTGTGTGGCGGCTGCAATGTGGGGTTTTGATGGCGTCGTGCTAACACCAAGACTTTGGGAGTTAGATGTTAGTTACGTTGTATTTATGGTCCATGCGTTGCCTTTTTTGGGGATGCAGTTCTTTTTATACCGACATTATAAATACCTTAAAAAGCTTTCTTGGGTAGATATTGTTTTTTTTATATTAATTGCAATATTTGGTGGAGCGTTAGGTACTCTTGCTATTGTCAAAGCACTTTTTCTTGTTAATTTTAATAATTTAACGGTTGTTGCTTTACTACAAAAAACACAACCTATTTTTGCAATTATTCTAGCAAGGTTTATTTTAAAGGAACCGTTTAGCCGTCATTTTTTTCGTTGGGCGTTATTAGCCATTGTTGGAAGTTATTTGTTAACATTTGAGCTTAACTTGCCAGATACATCAAATAAGGATCTTTTGTTTGAAGCGGCTTGTTATGCTTTATTTGCGGCATTTTCATTTGGTAGTGCTACAGTTTTTGGTAAGCGAGTTTTGAATAAAGTACCTTTTCAAACAGCACTGTTTTTTCGCTATGGTTTTACGACGTTAGTGATGCTGATAATAGTATTATCATTGGGAACTTATCAGCAACTCGAAGTCACAACTAATACGCATTGGCTCTTTTTAATCATTATAGGCTTAACAACAGGTAGTGGCGCTATTTTACTATATTATTATGGGTTACGTTATATTCCAGCAAATGTATCAACGATTTGTGAACTATGCTTTCCACTATTTACAGTGATTTTTGACTATATATTTAATGGAAATATTCTGTCGCCTATTCAATGTTTTAGTGCTTTGTTAATGCTATTTGCTATATATAGAATTAGCCGAGTTCAGGCTTATGAGCAGGTGAAAAAAGATAACTCTCTGCCGCTTCAATCTAAGCTGACTACATAATGTTAGCGCAGAGAGTAAAGATATAAATATGCAGTTTTGGATATAAAGTGCGCTTAAACAGGAAATATTTCCTCAAGCTTTTGAGCTACACCGTGTTCATCACTGCTTAAGGTGTTTTCATAGCGGGCTAATGATTGACGAAGACGGTCGTGTGCATTAGCCATGACCACTGGCATTCCGACTTGTGACAGCATTTCATAATCGTTCATACCATCACCAAATGCTACCGTTTGCTCAAGGGTGAAGCCTTTTATTTTCAGTACTTGTTGCAGTGCTTGTCCTTTATTAACCTCTTTGGCCATAACCTCTAGACAATCTGGAAGGCTAAACGCAGCATTCACTGAATCACCAAACAGATGATTAATCTTATTTTCTAGTGCTAAAAGTGTTTCATGTTTACCGACAAAAAATACTTTAGCGACATTGTTATGATCAGTTGTAAATAAATTCGTTATCGAATAATTAAAACCTGAGCTTTTATTAAACTCAAGCAGTGCTTGGTTTGGCTTTGATATTAGCCACTGATCTTCTTTATAAATATTAAGTTGAGTATCTTTAGGCGCCATTTCCAATAAAGGTTGGACAATATGCTCTGGGATGTCTTGTCTAAAAATGGTTTGGCCTTGCTTATTATGGATTCGCGCACCATTGCTAGTGATGAGAAAAAGATCCAAGCCCAGGTTATTAGCAATATGTTTAACGTCTTGATAATGACGACCTGTGGCAATAATGAAGCGAATCCCTTGTTTGACAATGCGATGTACAGTGCTGATGGTTTGTTGACTAAGGGCGTGGTTTGAGTCAAGCAAAGTGCCATCTAGGTCTGAAACGACAACCTTATACATAAATTACCCCTATTCATTGAGGTGCAAATATTAGCATACGATAGTAATAATTGTCTAAATAAGGAATTATGCATAAATGTAGCTAATCTATAAAATTGGTAAGCTTATTAGTGAAAATGCTTAGTACTAAAGAACCTAGTATTAAAATAGCTAGTATTGAGGTACCTAGTATTAAGGCTGCTTTATCTGGCCTATAAAAAAAGCCCCTTTCTAGGGGCTTTTACAGTAGTGGTGTCGCTTTTTTTATAATTAAAAGGATAGTGGCGGACGAGCCGTACTCGCCTGGTCAATAACAGTAGGCATATGATTATGCTCTGTATGTGGTCGTGAACCTGACTCTGTAGGCACTTGATCGCCAATTGCGTAAGGGTTTGCTTGTTTCCAGTTACTAATTAACTGACCTAACCACTGTTGGTACTCACTCGCATAGTTACTTGCTAAGGTTTGTATATGACTGTTATAGGCTTCAAGCTGATTACTTCTTAGGTATTCAGCTAGCTTTAAGTGTTCTGCAGAATGTCTTTCTTGCAAGAATCTGTGCAGAGTATAAGACCAGTGGTAAACCATGGAGGTACCAGATGAGTAGTCCATGTTAACAATTTGTTGTAGTGAAGGACGCGCAGAAGGGCTGACACTACTTACATCATTCATCCCACGTGGGAAATCATCACTCCATGCGATAAACTCGGCTAAACCTTCAGTCCACCATGTAGTTTTGTTTAGTGGGTAGTAAGCAAAGCGTCCATATAAGTCGAATCGACCATCGAGGTAGTGTACATACTCATGGTTTAGATTCCATATATCCCACTTTTTGCCATTAGGGCGCTCATAGACGAACAGACGAGCTTGGTTATTAGCTTGATTTGGTTCACCTTCGATATAAATACCGCCGTTGTTGGTCGCTATTTTATAAAGTAATGCACCAAACTTTTTATACTCTGATGACTCGTCAAAAATCACAAGTTCTAAATCAGTATTATTATCTTCATCAACAGGTTTCCAGTTCGTTGCCATGAGTGAATGGAACTCATATTCTTGGCGTTTTAGTCTTTGACAGACTTCATTGACTTGACTGGTGTCTAGCTGTTGATAGCGCAAAGTAAGTGAGCTGCTACACTGGTGGGTGTACGGTAATACTTCACTTATTTTGTATTGATAGCAGAAATTAGCAAACTCAGTAGAGCAGCTATTTTCTGGATTGCTTTTACGTGTTTTGGTCACGTAGTAACTGTAAAAGTTTGCTTTTAATTCTTTTTGATCACTATAGTCATTATGATCTTTAATTAGGCTGATTGCGGCATTATCTAAGCGCTTATTCCAGCTACTTTCATTATCGATAAATAAATTACCTAATGCTTCAATGGCATTCATTAGGATGAATGGATCTTTGCGTCCATAACGGTCAGACCAAATGCCCAAAGCTGAACGCTTGCCTAATTCAGCGATACTTTCAGGAAGGTTGGTTGCCAGTAAAGCAGATTTTAATGCACTACCCGTTTTGCTTGGTTGCGCAACCTGGAATCCTAAAATATCGATAGTCGTGGTGAGCTCAAAGATTGCAGAGCTGTAGCCCGCTGTACCATTGACTGAGTCAGCATTGCTAACTAAATGATCAACCAGTTGATTGAGTATGTCGACATGCTTTGCAAAAAATGAGTCCGTTTCAGGTATACGAATATAGCCATTAAGCGCAACAACATAGCCTTCCAATGCTGCAGCTGCATCAGGTTTTACTGTGTAGAAATCACTCATTTGAGTCACTTTCATCAGTGCTTGATCCGCTATTTTAGCTACTGATGGCTTAATATTTTTGACTTCTCTAGAGTAATTCCAACCTCTTAAATAGGTGAAGAGCTGTTGCAGGTCTTTATCTGTAATATCATTCTGGTCTGCAAGAAACGCTAACGCCTGGAAAATCTCGCTTAACCCATCAGTTGATACATGGTTAAAGTCATCGTTATAGAATAAGCGTGTATCACTCGTATTCAGTACACGTAGTACTAGAGCGGGAAAGTCATTTTTACTTGTCCATGATGAAGGATAAACTGATTGTGTTGGATTTGTTGTTTTAGGTTTTTCAGGATTAGTCGGTTTTGTTGGTTTATTTGTTGTTGGTGTTTTTGGTTTTGTAGGTGTAGTGGGTTTCGATGTTGTTTTTGGTTTAGTGGGCGTGGTCGGCTTGTTTGTTGTGGTGTTGCCAGTAAACAGTAAATGAACTTGAGAAACATTAGAGTCTGCTTGGCCATCATTTACCCGGAAACTAAAGATATCCTTAGCAACGTTTTGATTAGAAAAATAAGTAAAATCACCTGACTGGGGGTCAAGTCGTAGTTGTCCATATTTAGGCCAGGAAACAACGCTATAAGTCAGCTTATCTTTATCATCATCTTCACCCCAAGTGTGGCTTTTTAAGAGCTGTCCAGCAGTAACATAGTTGCTTTGACCGAGGGTTTTGGGTGGGGTGTTGTTTTTTGAGACAGTTTTTGATGGTTCAATGATTAGCTGAACAACAGATATATTAGAGTATTGTTTGCCATCGGATACACGAAACTTAAACTCATCGTACTTTGCGCTAGGTGAGGTTACTGTATAAGTAAAGGTGCCTTTATAATTATTAAATTGAAGCTTACCATGGGCGGTAGTTGTCACTAACTCATAATAAAGCTTTTGTCCTTCTGGATCGTTGCCCCACACCCATGCATTAAGCATTTCACCAGCTTTAACCTGGTTGCTTTGGCTCATGGTGATTGGTGCTTGATTAGCAAGTGCTGCATTGCTGAAGCTGGCACATGCAAAGGCACTAAGACATAAGGATATTGATAGACCAAGCGATTTCTTGCGGAAAACTGCCATTTTCTTAACCCTGAGTAATAATTATGTGTTTAGCGTGGCGAATTATGAATTGTTTAAAATGAATCGTGTTGAATTGGTTCACAGTTTAAACGTGCGTTTGTCGGTTTGTTGTGCAGGGCAATTAGTCAGGATAATTGTGATGAAGTTTTCTGAACTAGGGTGCAGTAAATGGTGGTGGGGTTAAGATTGCTTTGTCTTCACAAAAAGTATTGTGAAAAGGTGATGCATTCAGCGTTCATGTATTGAAGTGCTTCGTTGGTCTATAGGTACTAAAAAGCTAGAATAACCTGCCTTTACCCTAGAAATAGCAGGTTGTGATATAGGATGAACTGGTTAGTTAGAAATGTATTAATGTTGGAAGCAACTGAAATCAGTCTATTAAAGATATCAGGTATAGCAACCTTAATGTTAATAGCAACTCAAATAAGCATCAGTATATTTGGCTTAATTATTTAATAAAGAAGCACACTTAAATCAATTGTTTATCTAACTGTTAACCTCCTTCTCGATCTTTCTCTGTTTGTTGAAAGCGTTAATACTTTCGTTTGGCTCTATATGGATTCCTAGGGGGTAGCATATAATACAACCAAAGATGTATTATGCACGTCTATTTGGGTAAATTAAGTCAGTAATAAGCAAAGAATGATCAATATCAAACAACTGGTAAATGATGAGCAATGCTACCAGTTTATTCGTCAGAGACGTTGGCCTGATGGCGTCAGCTGCCCTCACTGCCAGTCTCAACAAGTAGAAGGCAATGGTAATCATCAAAAGCAAATTGCCCGAAAACGTTATCGCT
>NZ_AUAF01000026.1 GCF_000428585.1 Zooshikella ganghwensis DSM 15267
CCTTTGGTGTAGACTTGATCCGCTTGCCAGCTATTAGCCGGTGGTACAGGCTTATCACCGTCGTCGCCGGGAGTATCATCGCCTGGCGGTGGGGGTGGAGGAATATCACCATCACCTGGGTCTCCTGGTGGAGGGGGTGGAGGTGGAATATCATCATCGCCATCACCCGGTGGTGTGGGGGGCTTAGGTTTGTCACCGTCATCGGGTGGCGTAGGCGGCTCGGGTGGTTTGGGATTATCACCTGGCTTATTGCCTAGCCCTTCATGAATGGCTTTAAGAATATCACCATTATCAGCATCTATTTCCCACGAAAATACCCCTGCTAAGCTATTGGCCGTGACATATTGGGCTTTGGCTTTCACTGAACGAGGGTTGTCGTAAGTAATCAGTTCGCCTTTACTGGCATTCCATAAATAGGGGGCTTGTGCCGTATCATCATAAAAATACTTAAAGCCACTGGTGCCTTGACCATTGGTACCACCTAAGTACTTAGAGACGATATGCTTGTAGTCAATAACGCCAGGTTGCCAGGAGCCTTTTATGGGCTTACCGTTAGTGCCTTCCCAGGGATTATTGTCCTGGCCACCTTTAATACCTGTCCAGCCTCGACCATACATCGCGGCGCCCAGAACCAGTTTATTGCCTGGTAAGCCCGCCTGGGTGAGGTTTTGTACGGCATCATGGGCATTAAATTCAGGTACTTTTTCGTGAGGAGCGGCATATAACCCTGAATGATGACCAAGGGTACTGTCCCAAGCACCATAGAAGTCATAGGTCATGGCAAAAATGTAATCGACATAACCACTGACTTCAGCGTAATTAATGTTATCGATTTTTTTAGGACCAGCACTGGTTGCCGCGGTGAGCTGGTATTTTTTGCCCGTCTCTTGGCTTAACGCATCCAACGCTTGTCGTAAATCACGCATTAAGGCGGTAAAGGCAGCTTTGTCTTCAGGTGAACCCAGTTTGGGGTTGGCACCAGGTACGCCAGGAAATTCCCAGTCAATGTCCAAACCATCAAAGAATGGATACTGTTTTAAAAACTCAATGGCAGATTTAACAAACGTTGCACGTTTTTGTGTGTCTTTTGCTAAGTAGTAAAAGGGATCAGACAGCGTCCAACCGCCAATAGACGGCAGGACGGTCAGGTGGGGATTTGCTTTTTTCAGTTTGATGAGCTGGCCAAAATTACCGCGAATCGGATCATCCCATTTATCACCCGGATAGCTTTTTTCCAATGCGGCAAAGCGGTCATGAATCGTGACAGTATAATCAGCTTGATCAGCACATTCTCGTTTTAACGCACTGTAACCTTGGGGATTTTCTTTTTGTAATGACTCGTTCGGGCCACAGACTGCGATAAAACCATACAACACATGGGTGAGGTTTTTGGCAGGGATATCATTAACATGGAAGTTACGGCCATAAACCCCCCATTCCACAAAGTAAGTGCCGACGACTTTGTTGGCGTTATTTTCAAATAATGCAGAATCATTTGAGAGTGGAGTTGCTTGAGTTAAGTTTGATAAACCCAAACCCACAGCAATGCTTATGGCTAATTTATTCGGCAACCAGCGTCTAGTTTGCTTGGTTTGCATACAGATTTTCTCCTTAATGCATTTACCTAATAAAAAAAGCGTTATATACCCTTCACGAATCTGAAAACCCTTCGTTATAGGTATAGTTGAACGCTTTTAGGCAACTACTTTTTGCACAAATAGAGTTTGAACAAGTCGCACTATCTATCATGAACAATTTATCTATGCTTTTCCGTGCATCTCACCTGAAAAATAAACAGGTTGATCCTGAAGCTTTAATTGTCATATTCAAATATAAAGCTCATTGCAGGCCAGAGTCAGATATTTGGCTAATAATTAATAAAACGGCTTGTAATGTATAAAACAGTTCTACTTAATGTTGTGATTAATTAATGACTAAGTAATAAGGCTAACTCAATAGCGCCCATTAACACGACTTGAGGCGGTACTCTAAATTATGACAGCCTGTAACACTTTGTCGTAAATAATACCGAAAAGAAGTTTAGCAAATCGTCAGTGGAAGCGTGGTAATCGCGTTCCAATTTTGTGATGGTTATAACGGATATAGGCTAATCTGTTTAAATAAACAACATTTCGTTGTGAAATGGTTTAAAAGGGAAGGGTAGATTGTTCGCGATGATAGAAATATATAAAGCATAAGACGTATAAGTGAAGGTAGCAAATGTGTTGCAAAAAAGGAGCAAAGTATGAGTAAAACAGATCTTTTCCTCAAAGCTGCCATTGAAGAAGCTGAGCAAGGCCGAGAGCGAGGGGGTATCCCGATAGGTTCAGTACTGGTTTATCAACAGAAAATAATCGGTCGAGGCCATAACCAACGGGTACAACAAAAGAGTGTTGTGCTACATGCTGAAATGCATGCACTTGAACAAGCGGGTCGTTTACCAGCATCTATTTATAAGCAGTGTACACTTTATACAACACTATCCCCATGTGCGATGTGTAGTGGCGCAATTATTCTGTATGGTATACCTCATGTCATCGTGGGTGAAAACCAAACGTTTATGGGGCAGGAGCAATGGCTTAAGGAGCATGGTGTAAGGGTAGATGTAATACAGGATAAACACTGCGTGGAAATGATGAAAGCATTTATCAGTACCCACCCTGAGTTGTGGAATGAAGATATTGGTGAGTAATAATAACTTACTGAAGCTTAATAAATTAGACTAAAGCGGCTAAGCCGCTGAGTTAATGACTGACCGTCTTGGAAAATAGTTGTATGACAATAACACCTGATGTAATTAAAACCATGCCTAATATTGCAGGTAAATCAGGAATTTGTTTATACATCAGCATACCGACAATGGTGATAAATACGACTCCAAGGCCAGACCAAATTGCGTACGTGACGCCAACTGGAAGTGTACGTAATGTTAGTGACAAAAAGTAAAACGCCACAGCGTAACCTATTACAACAATAATAGAGGGAATTGGTTTAGTAAAGCCTTCAGCCGCCTTTAATGCACTGGTTGCAATTACTTCTGCAATGACTGCAACTGCTAATTGAATATAGATCATATTGATAGCCTAAATAATGCCTCGCAGTTTTAAATAGTAAGTTAATTGCCCTTTACGTACCACAAATTTTAATGGTAGTGAAAGAAGCTTGAGTTTTATTATATCGTATTGGTTTATGCCATACATAGTTGTTTTTAACTTTTTATGCTGTCAGGTTGGATAGAGAGAAGATGATAAGACTATTTACTTTTTCATTTAAAGCGTGGAGTTTCAAAACAGGGTAACGGTATACTAGAAATGATTGGTGAAGAATGTATATAAAAATAATTTTTGATAAATAAAAATTGAGCCAATGCACTGCTTGAAATAATTTGTACAGCCCATAGTAGAAGACCATCCTTAGTCTCTACTACCCACGTTGCTCCCAGCACTTGTTTCAGAAACCAACTTAAGCATTGCAGCCCCATCTTTTTTATATCTCAATCGAATTAAAAGTACATCTGTGGTATTTACCCATGATGGTATTTTTTGGCAGACAAAGGCGGGATAGCACACATCGAACTGTTTTCCGCAAGGATGCGGTAATCAAGCCTCCAGGGATGGGCTCACGGCGTGTTCGATGCGTGTGATCCCGCCTTTGAACAAAGGTGATTTAAAAGCCTGCTTTTGGAATGGTAAAAATATATGTAATTGCTTTGTTACTATCATCTTGGCGATGGGTATATGTTAACTTTTGCTCTATTATTGATTTCAGATAAAATACTTTCAATCAGTCAATCAATACATACCTATGGATGACAACCATTGTGGATGAAAAGACGCTCCAATCGTTAATTGATGCTCTAGCGGTATCACCAGATAACTTACCACTGTCCTTAACTGTTTTCCGTGAAAGTAAACGATTACATGGTATTGATCAGGCAATACAGCATCTTAGCCATGTTAAGTCTGAAGCCGTTACCAATGTTGAGGACCAGTTAGTTATTGCTGAAGCTTACCTAGAAGCTGGATTACCAGAAAAAGCAAAGCAATTTTGTATGAGTGATACTCCTGCAACCTATTTATTGCTGTGTAAAACTGAGCTTGCTTGTGGGAAGCCAGAGCAGGCAAAAGTCCACTATCAACAAGCTATTCAAGCCAGTTCAGCATTGCAGGATAAAACACTGGAAGCAAGGCTGGGTATAGCTGACCATGAGCGTCAGGAGAGCCGCCCCAAGCTCAAAGTCATTGCCAATGATGATACGAATATAACAGAGCTTAAGCGAATTATTGCACCTACTGAAAAGACAGTGACTTTTGCTGATGTGGGTGGGTTATCTGAAGTAAAGAAACAGATTCATAAAAAAATTATTTTGCCTTATCAAAAACCCTCACTTTTTCAGCGTTTTCGTAAACGTGTTGGGGGAGGGATTTTACTATATGGTCCACCGGGATGTGGTAAAACCCTGTTAGCACGCGCAACGGCTGGTGAGTGTCAAGCAAAGTTTTTCAATATTGAGCTTGCTGATATTCTTGATATGTATATTGGTGAGTCAGAAAAAAGGTTGCATGCTGTTTTTGAGCAAGCCCGAAACCAGTCACCTGCTGTTATTTTTTTTGATGAAGTTGAAGCCATTGGTGGAAAACGTCAATATTCAAGAGAAAGTACTTCCTCAAAGTTAGTTAGCCAGTTTTTGTCTGAGTTGGATGGATTTGCTCAAAATAATCATGGAGTTTTAGTTTTAGCCTCTACTAACGTGCCCTGGGCAATTGACTCTGCTTTTTTAAGGCCAGGTCGGTTTGATCGATTGATCTTTATTCCTCCTCCGGATCAAACAGCACGAGAAAATATCTTGAACATTTTGCTTAAAGATCGCCCGGTTGAGCGTAATTTGGATTTAGCGTCACTGGCAAAAATTACCAGCGGTTTTTCAGGAGCAGATTTACAAAATGTCGTTGAAACGGCTATCGACAATGCAATAGAAGACTCGATTAGTAGTCAGGAGGATGTTCTTTTGAATCAACAGCATCTGCAACAAGCAATGAAAGAAGTGAAAGCGACTACGATTGATTGGCTGACTTCAGCCAGGAATTATGCTAAGTATGCCAATGAATCAGGCTTGTATAATGATGTACTGAGCTTTATGAAAAAGCATGGTAAACATTAAAAAATGGAAATAGGCTATTTATTTACTGAGTAATCACAAAACAACATGACTTACACAATACCTGACGAACCCACTCCTAGTACCTTGGCAAAACTGGCTGTTAGACCTATGTGGCCACTATTTGCGTTAATGTTTGTTAATACGGGTGTATCTTGGCTATGGTTTATTGCTAATAGTTTTTTTCAAGGCAGTCCTTATCTAAAAAAAGAAGTTGCCTGGATTGCCTTAGGCTTGGCAGGCTCATGCTTGGGTGTATTTGCAATCGCTACTGCTCTTAGTCAAGGTTTTATTGATGAGTCAATGATTCCTTATTTGCTTATTATTTTAACCGTTTGGAAGCTTGGTATTTCCTACAAAATATTTGTACTACAAAATAACAGTTTTGAGTTGTTTGAGTATTTCCAAGAGTCTGTCAGTAATGGCGCTATTCCATTTATAGCAATGGTTATTATATTTCAACAAATTTCACTTTATCAGCTATTACCCAGCTATATTTATTTGGTGTTAAGGTAAGTATGAACGATAATCGAATTGAACAGCTGCTGATACACGCCAATCAACAACTGCATCATGGTGACACATATGGGGCTATTGACAGCTTAAAACAACTTCTGTCTTATGAGCCTGATATTGCAGATGCTCATGCACTGTTAGCCATTTGCTTATTTCATAGTAAGCGACTAGAAGCTGCAAAATATGAAGCTGGTATTGCTTTGCAATTAGCACCTGATTCTAGTTTTTCTCATTATGCCCAAGGCGTTATCTTAACCGCTGCGCGCCAGTTCACTGTTGCAGAGGATAATTTAAATCAGGCTATCCAACTAGAACCGACCAATGCAACTTATTTATTGGCAAAAGCAAACCTGTTGACGCTTTCCGGGAAAAATAAACAGGTTTTACCTTTACTCGAACAAGCTATAGCCACTGAGCCTGAGCTGGTTGACTGTTATGTTGCATTGGGGGAGTACTATTTAGAAAGAGGTGATTATAAAAAAGCTCAAACCTATGCGACTGAAGCCATGCATTTGGATTCAGATGACCAGGACGCTATTACCTTAATGGGGTCTATTCATTTACAGCTGGGTAATATGGATGAAGCAAAAGACCACGCGTTGTGGGCATTGAGCCATAATGCTATGGCAGTAAAACCATTATTTTTAATGAGTGCTATTAAAGCCAAACAAAGCATTTGGTTAGGGTTATGGTGGCGCTTTAATAGTTTTATGAGCAAGATTGGTGAGGCAAAACAAATTCTGATCCTGATTAGCCTATATTTTTTCTATCGCTTGGGGGATCAACTATTCAGTGATTTGGAAATGAGTAATGCAGCCACGATCTGTACCATTACTTGGTTAGCTTTCTGTGTTTATAGTTGGATGGGTCCTGTTATTTTTCACCGTTCACTTGTTAAAGAGTTACAGTCTTTTTCATTCGATAAGCATTTTTAGCGATGTCCTTATTTTTGTGGGATATGCCAGGGTTGTTTATGTATACGTTGAAATGCTGCTATTGTATCCTGATCGGCGCCTGACTTTAAAAGATAGTCTTGCATAGAGATATTTTCGGGTGGTTCTGCTTCTGACTTTTCCCATTTTTGCATGAGGTCCACTCGAAAAGTACGATAGTCTTCTCGTAATTTACACCATGCGGTAAATGTCCAACGGTCTCCCCAAAAAACCAGACCTACAGGCCAGACAAGCCGTTGGCTGGTGTTATCTTGAAGGTCAGTATACTCAATCCATAAACCAAAATTTTGTTCAACAGCTTGTCGTATTGGTGTTAAACGTTCAAGTGGATATGAATACATGGGGGGCGCATAAAGTGGTGGAATGGGTAAATTTGTTGAGCCTAAGGTAGTGTGAATTTTGGCTAATGCGCTCTTTGCTGCATCGGCTGTTTCTTTATCCGCACGGGCAGCCAACATACGAGCACCCACTTCGAGAGCCGCTAACTCACTCGCGGTGAATTTTACAGGCGGGGGGGTAAACCCCCGTTCTAACCAATAACCTTCACCTGCTTCGCCATTGACAGGGGCACCACTCATCATGAGGTCAGCCATGTCCCGGTAAATGGTTCGTGGTGATACTTCCAGCCATTCAGCAAGCTGTTGCGCGGTCGTCCGCCGACGACCACGTAGTAAAAGAAGGATTTGAACTAAACGATCTGCTCTGCGCATAACATTAATACAAAAATATTGGCGATAAACATAATATTACCTTGGTTTGTTGAGTAAGGCGAAATAATGGTATTTCTATTGGAAACTGGGAGCCATTATGGTTGAGAAAAAACTCCGAATAAATTTCCTTGACTATCTAAAAGGCATGCATGAACTAAGCCTGAGGCGGTACATGTTGGAGCATTGATTACCTGTCCACCTAGTTTCTGTGTTTTACACGCAATAGTGGTTACATCATTAACAAGGAAATAAGGAATTAAATAGTTCTGGTTTTTTGCACTTAATGAGTGGTCAGCCATTCCACCTGTAAGGTCTTCATTGTTAATTGATATACTGTAATAAGGTCGGTCAGTACCGGTTTCATATTGGCTAAATTGCCAATTAAACGCTGCTTGATAAAATTCCTGGGTTGCCTGGGTATCACAGGTACCCACCTCAAACCAACTAAAACTACCTAATACTGGAGGTGTGCTGGCTTGGTCAGCAAGACCATTGCACTTAAAAATAGAAAAAAGGTTGTCAAATGGATCTTGCATAATAGCAAAAGTGACATCGTTTACTTGGGTCGGTTTGTGGATGATTTTAGCCCCCAGAAGTACCAGTCGTTTAGAATCTGCCTGGACATCTTCAGATCGAATAGCAAGCATAATACCTTTAGGAATATTTGATGAGGCCTGCTGTATTCCTCCCATAGGTTGCTGAGCGTTTTGTGCTGTTATCATAATATAGCTTTGTTGCGGGTCACTTGTGATGGGTACGGCAGCAAAGGTCCAGCCAAAGAGTTCAGAATAAAACTGCTTAGTAGATTCTACATCTTGAGTATTAATTTCAAACCAGGCGACATTTCCAGGCACTGTTGTGTTCATTATTCGTTTACTCCATGATAAAAGTCGTACTCGACGGAAAATTTAAAATACTGTGAAAATTTGTTTTAAGCAGTACCTGTTATAGGTATTTAACTTTATACTTTATTTGAATGAAGTCATTTGGGTACTCTTTAGCTTGAGCGTCTTCTAGCTTAATATGGGACTTAGTTTTACCAAACAGTGGGATCCCATTGCCTAATAGAACAGGTGCTTGCGTGATTGTGATTTCATTAATCAACTCTAAGTTGAGGAAAGAGGTGATAGTAGAGCCTCCATCTATATATGCATGTTGAAATCCTTTACTTTTGAGTTGGGTGATTAATATTGGAATTTCTTCAGAAAACATTTCTATTTTGTCCTTAATAATCTCAGACGCCCCTTTTATTGAATGACTAAGAACAAATATGGGAATTTGGCCGTAAGGCCATTGCTCCGCGGGTAAGTTGAAACTGGCTTGTTTTTCCATGCATTTTCGGCCCATAATTATGCAGTCGATTGATGAAACAAAGTCACCAAATCCCATATCCGAAAATCACCCATTACAGCATCAGGCTTTCCTGCTTTTTCAAGCCAATCAATATCTCCATTCATAGTTGCGATGTACCCATCTGCACTAGTTGCAATAAATACTGAGCATTTCATTTGAATAATCCTTAACTAAGCGGGCATTACCAATAACACATAGTGTTAGCTTGGCAGACAGGCAGCGATGGATCTGTATTGGTGCAATCTGCATGAGGGTTATTATGAGACACTCTACTGACAGCGTACTGTCAGGATGGGTTTTGGCGTTTTTTTATGCAGAGATTTTTGGTAGTTATAGGCGTTTTGGGGAGTAACCAGGTTGAATTTCATATTTTATGAGTAAATAGAGGAGCTATTATCAGGAGTACTAAGCTGGTGTTACAGGAGACCCGCTAGGTAGCTATGAACAGTAGGCTTATACCTTCAGAAAGTAAACAATGTGCACACTAATCATTAATACGATTAGGTGAAGAGCACGAACTATAAGAAATTTTAAATAATTAGTAAAAACTAAGATTTAATAAAAAAACAGTAAATGTTTTAAAATTTAATACATCAATCCGAATGCATTATTTAAATTTTAAAGGTAATATTTTAAATGATGTATTTTTAGGTGGATATACGTTTCTTTATGAATAATGATGTTGTTTTTAGCATTTTGGGCATAATACTGGATTGGAGGTATTAGATTAAAAACACAATTATTACTAACAGATCGATAGACGTTACCCAAGGTTTGGCTTGTCAAACCAAATATTGAAATATTATTAGTGTATATTTTTGAGTGATTGAAAAGTACAAATGGGAGGGTTGTAATACTTGAGTTTATTTGTGAAATAGGTGCAGGGGACTCACAAGTATGAAACCAGCCAGTGTTTGAAGTTGACTTTTACAAGTTAGCCTAGTAACAAAAAATAACTCATGGAATGTATATACATATAACAGCTTCAAAGATCAAATACTTCTTAACCATTGGATAAGTTGTCACACATATAAATATATATTGATTTTATTAATGGATTTATGTTAAATCTACTCATTATTATACATTATATGTCGCAGGGTATTAATGTAAAGTATAGATCGATATCAATTTGTATCAAATTATGTCAAGTATTCATCAAGTGTGGGGTGGCACTGCCAATAAATATAATGCTAATTATTAAGTAAATATACTTTTAATTAAGTGTTTAGGTGTATTGCGATTAAAGTGTAAGTGAGTATAAGCTTAATTAGGTAACAACGATAAACATTAAAAAATCAATATAAATTTTGATTCCAGCAAAACATTTAACGTGTGCACAGTATGCTTAACTTAATAAGATTTTGCTTTTAAAACAATTAGGAATGTGAAGCAAACTAAAAGATATAGCCAAAACCGTATTGTTGAAACAACGGTTTAAAAATAATTTTAGAAAATAGAGCGAACGTTTTATTTTTTGCAGTCTGCTGTTGATTAAAGTCGATGAAGTACAAACCTGATAGAAAATGGTAGATGTTTAAAACCAAGGGGGAAAGAAATTGCGTGTAATAAGATTATTTTTTTGGTTGGTATTGGTTCAACTATTAACAGTAAGTTATTCATATGCAACTCCTGTTTCACTAGGAGATATGAAAATAGTAGAAGGTGAGCTATGCCCATCTGACTATCGTCATATTACAATAGAAGAAGCTAAAGTTTTTAAAAGAAAACTTTGTTCTTCTATTCAGCCATCAGAGATTGTTTGGTTGGAAAACCATGCTGCTATAGGAGGTGTTGAGCACGACTGTATGATATTTACTCAGAATGATAATAAGCCTTCTACACCATCAGCTTCTATTTGTCAAAAGCCTATTGAGTGTGATGCTAGCAGCGAGTTGATTATTGCTCCTGGTGCGCATGACTACTGCGCTGAAGTAGGTGATACGCGTGGATTTGATATAAACCATAATAATATTTGTACTAAGTATGGTCGAGGAAATTTTATTGGCTATAAATACTTATATACAAAAAGGAGCAGAAGGCCTGATGATGAGAGTAGAATTAAAACTGCCATGTGTGAAGAAAATGACAAACCCTTAAAAAATGTTATGGGTGAAATCGTTGCTTGTCCATATGCTACAGAATTTGTTAAAGGAATGAGTTCTGAAGATCATTGTGCATATATCTGGAATGAGTACATTTGGGAAGAAAAGGGGCTGGATTATAACGGTAATTCTATTTGCAAAAATTATGGCGGGTTTGAAGAGTATATTTACCGAGTACAGAGAAGGATTATTAACTTACAACCCAGTGAAAATATTTGGGAATATAGTTATTTTAGAAGGGATTTCTATGCGCCAGATGGTTCATCTCAAACATTTCCGACGGAACACGTTTTAAGTAATAAAATTGTTGGACAAAGAACTCTTATTTGTCAGAAAGAAGAAAGACCACGTTTGGTTTCAAAAGATAAGTTTATTGATTGCCCATCATATGATGAATATATTAATGGATTACGTAGCATAACAAGTAACTGTAGCATTGAGTGCCCTTTGTACTCTGAGTTTGTGAAAGGTCATAGTGTAAAAGATCACTGTGCATTAAAAGGAGGGGACTTGGGCTATGACATTAACAATGAAATTAATTTCTGTAAGAAAGAGGGTAAAGGATTTCCTGCAGAATATGTTATTAATGAGGAGGGAGTTAAAACATTAATATGTGAAAAAGAATATTCAAGCAATATAATTGCAACAAAAAATAAGCAAGAAAAATCAGGAATAGAGTGTCCAAAAGGAACAGAATTTATAGATACTAATAAATATCAACCTAGAGTACAACCGCATTGTAAGATGATTAATGGTGCACCAGGTACTAACGAAAAAGGAGTAGATATTTGTGCTAAGGCAGGTTCAAAGTTTGAGTTCTATGAGTATCCAAAAGGTATCAAGACGCTAAAATGTAATGATAATATTAGTAGTAGTGGAACTGGAGGACATAGAGCAGAAACAGCAGGAGGAAATGTCAGGTAAAAAATCTATTCTTGTTTTAATTTGATAAAATGCCAGCGATTAAGTTTTCATGTGTTACTTTCAAATTGTTGTTGTATTGTTGCTATTTTCGTTAAAATCACTGGCGTTTAGTCAACATATAAATTTTAAAAATTTAAATGTAAGTGAAGGGCTCTCCCAAAATACAATAAATGACATTGTGCAGGATAGACAAGGTTTTATTTGGATAGCAACAAATGATGGATTAAATCGTTTTGATGGTTTTGATGTAAAAATCTACCGTAATGATAAAGAAAATCCTTTAAGTATTTCCAATAACGTAATAAAAACATTATTGGTTGATAAAGATGGGAAGTTATGGATAGGTACTCTAGGGGGGCTTAATAAATATAATCCTGTAAGTGATTCCTTTGAATATTTTATTAATGAACAGAATAATCCTGAAAGTAATAAGGTTTTCTCTTTATCAGAGGGAAGGGATGGTATAATTTGGGTGGGGACAAAGAGTAATTTTTTGTATTCATTTAATAGTAAAACTAAG
Source organism: Zooshikella ganghwensis DSM 15267 (assembly GCF_000428585.1). Classification (GTDB taxonomy): domain Bacteria; phylum Pseudomonadota; class Gammaproteobacteria; order Pseudomonadales; family Zooshikellaceae; genus Zooshikella; species Zooshikella ganghwensis. The sequence continues at coordinate 12,240 of NZ_AUAF01000026.1, forward strand.
AGCTATAAATTGCATCATCTTCCTGGTAATAATACTAAAGAAATAATAAGTCAGGTTCTTGAGGATGAACTTGGGAGGTTGTGGGTTGGAACATATAATGGGCTATATAACTTAAATAAAGATTTTAGTCTAAGGAAATATTACCAGTTTTATTATGGTGAATCTAATAATAAGTTGTCAAAAATAATTAATTCACTATTGAGTGTTGATGGTCGGAATATTTTTGTTGGGACTTCTGATGGTTTGTATTTGTTAGATACTAAAGAAGGAATATACAAGTCCTTCTTTAGTGAAAATAATGGATTATCCTCAAACCGGATAGAAGCGTTATTTAAAGTAGATGCTGAAAGAATTTTGGTGGGTACAAGTCAAGGCCTTAATTTATTTAATAGAAAGAATAGTGGTTTTATTAGCTATAGTCAGAGTAACGATGTAAAGCAAGCTTTGAATGATAGTTATATAACAAGTATATTTCAAGATGGTACTGGTATGTTGTGGGTTGGTACATTTGAAGGAGGTGTTAATTTAATAAATATAAATTCACTAGAGTTTGGTTTATATAATAGTGATATTGACAAAAAAGAATGTTTAAGCAATAACTCAATATATAATATAATAAAAAGCTCAAAAGGAGATGTTTGGGTTTCTGCTTATGATGGAGGTTTTCACAAAATATCTTTATCAGAAGGTAAGTGTGTCTGGTTTAGCCATGATCATAGTGATGATAAAAGCATTAGTAGTAATAAAATAGCACCAACGGGGCTTTTTGAAGATAGTAAAGGAGATATTTGGATTGGTACGCTTGGGAAAGGATTAAATCGATTGCCCAAAGGAAGTAATAATTTTATTAGGTATTTACCAGATAAAAATAATAAAGATGCTATATCATCTGGTGCTGTGAGAAGTATTGTAGAAGATAATAAAGGTAATCTATGGATGGGAACAGATGGTGGAGGTTTGACACGTTATGACTATAAAACAGATACTTTTTCAAATTATCTTTATAAAAAAGATACACCTAACTCTATAAGTAGTCCGTATGTCTTTGATATTGAGATAAATGATAATGAGTTATGGATAGGAACAGAAAATGGTGGCTTGGACTATTATGATATAGAAACAAATACGTTCAAAAATTTTGGTAATAGCTATGGGATTAAGAGTGCAATTTTCTCAATTAAAGATGATGGGGAAGGCAACCTTTGGCTTGGTACTGCAGGTTCAGGTTTAATAAAGTTTAATAAAAGTAACCAGCAAGCAAAATATTATACTGTTGATGATGGCCTTCCAAATAATACAATTTATAAAATATTAATAGACAAAAAAGGTTTACTTTGGCTGGCAACAAACTATGGTATCGCCAGGTTTGATCCAAACACTGAAAAGTCAATCAATTATACTGTTGATGACGGCTTGCAAGGAAACGAGTTTAATGTTGGGGGTTTTTATGATAAAAAAAATAATGAATTGCTTTTTGTAGGTTCAAATGGTTTCAATATTTTTAATCCTGATCTTATTACTCGTGATAATCATAAACCGAATACAGTTATTACTAACTTCCTGCTATTTAATAAACCAGCGAACCACTTGTTTCAAAAATCGATTAAACTACTAAATAAAATAGAGCTAGACTATCATCAAAATATATTTTCATTTGAGTTTGCAGGCTTACACTATGCATCACCTAAACGTAATCAGTATCAATACAAATTAGAAGGTTTTGACGCTGATTGGCTTCATACTGGTGCTAAACGACGCATTGCTACCTACACGAACCTTGATCCAGGGGTTTATCAATTTAAAGTCAAATCAAGTAATCACCATGGAGTATGGGGAGAAGAGAAACAGGTTCAAGTGGTCATAAAGCCACCTCTATGGCTGACTTGGTGGGCTAAGATGATTTATACATTACTGATCATTGTGATACCTTTTAGTATTTATGGGTATAGGACACGCTCACTGCGTAGGCATGCCAGGCTATTGGAAGTAACAGTCGAGACGAGAACGCATGAGCTATTTAATGAAAAACGCCGTGTAGAAAAATTACTCAATAACAAGACTCGAGAGTTTGACAATATTTCCCATGAGTTTCGCACGCCATTAGCTATTATTTTAGGACGTGCTGAAAGTGGGCTGAGTAATACAGTAAAAGATAAGGATAGGAACAACTATCAGATTATACATAAAGTTGCGAATCGGTTGGCGGTGATTGTTGATGATGTCATTGAAATGGCAAGAACAAATAAAATTGGGCAAGCTACTGCTCAAAAAGTGATTTCAATTTCACTATTAGTACAAGATATTTGTGAAAATATGCGTGAATATGCAACATTAAAGAATCAACATTTTGATGTGTCAATAGAACCAAAAATATTCCAGGTTTGTCAGGCAAAAGCCATAGAAAAGCTAGTGAATAACCTTGTATCCAATGCGATTAAGTATACGCCCAATGATGGTGAGATTGAAGTTATCTTAAAACGGCATGATGAGAACCATTATAGTTTGTTGGTAAAGGACAATGGTATTGGTATTGCCTCAAAAGATAAGGAGCACATTTTTCAACGATTTTTCCGGATTGATAATGAGTATGTATATCAGGTGCAGGGAACTGGTATCGGGTTATCTTTGGTAAAAGACGTTGTAGAGGCTCATAATGGATGCATTGATGTGCATAGTGTATTAAATGAAGGGAGTACGTTTTGTATTCTGATGCCTTGCTCTACTAAGTCAATTGATGTCACTCCCTATGAGGTTAATCGTCAGTATATTGATGTCATTATGGAATCAATAGATACTCCCAAGGAAAGTGATCATGGTATGTGTATTGAGGAGAAGATTGAGGAAGAGGTTACGGGTGATTGTGTGACTGAAAAACCACTTCTGCTGGTCGTTGAAGATAATAAAGACATGCGTGATTTACTCAAGGATCAGCTTGAAAAAGAGTATCAGCTGATTATTGCTGAAGACGGAGTAGTTGCGCTAGAAATTGCACAAAATGCGATACCACACTTGGTCATCAGCGATATCAATATGCCTAACATGAATGGCTATCAATTACTAAACCGACTTAAAAATTCTAATGCGACGAGTCATGTCCCAGTAATTTTGCTTACCGCTAAAACGGATGCGGCTTCAAGATTAGCTGGTTTTCGTTATCAAGCTGATGGCTATGTAGCGAAACCTTATGAGCATGAGGAGTTATTAGCTATTATCCAAGCACAGCTAAGCAACAAGAAAAGAATTAAAGAGTATATAAAAGCATCATTAGAAACTAATACTACACTTGAAGAAGGTACAGTCGATGAGTATACCAATAAAGTTATAGTCAACTGCGTTAGCTATATTGAACAGCATTACCAAGATGATAGCTTATCTGTAAAACAATTGACTGAAGTAGCGTGCTTGAGTGAGCGTCAGCTCTTACGAAAGTTCCAGGATAATATTGGTATGTCACCCATAGAGTTTATTAACGACTTTCGGTTAATAAAAGGACAGTTACTTCTAAAGCAAGGGTTAAGAGTGAGTGAAGTTGCCTTCCAAGTAGGCTATAGCTCTGCGAGTTACTTTTCGAGACAGTATAAGAAGAAATATGGTATTTCCCCGTCACAAGCGTTAAAAAGTAAATCATGTACTGCTGTTTGATATTCTATATATACCCATAACCATTCACTTTCCACATCTATCTACTTTATCCATGATTGTACTTATATCAATGGTATTTCAATATGCTTAAAAGCTAAATGAAAGCTGGATAAGCCTTGTTGAACTAGTAGTAAAGAGTTCCTTTGCTTAAGAGACTATCTCTTCACTCGTACATTTCAGACGAAAACATGTACTAAACAGACATCATAGTAAGCAAATGATTTAATTCAAATTTTATAGGGAATACGCTTGTATTCACTTGATTGAAATAAGTTGGCTGAATTTTTTTTACTAGCTTTTTGATCAAGTCTCCACAAAGTTTGTTTGAGAGAGTTTGTCTGTCACTCATAACAATAAATATCGACTTTCTTTATATAATTTGGAACTGGAGTGTCTAATGGTTGAAATATTACTAACCAAAATGAATCCAAAGTCATGTGTGCTAAACGAACGTGCTAAGGTGACTGCAGTACAAATTACAGGCTATGACATCGCTGCAGCGTTAAGCTTTGGACAGTTGTCAAAACCCGCTTACTATTTTGCAAGGGCAAAGTATTGTGATGACATTCAGGCAGCAAAAAAACTAGAAGAACACTTAATTGAATTTATCCACTGTGAAATAGTAGTGAATAATTGGTCATTAGGTGAAGGTAGTATTATAGGTATAACTGAACTGCTTATTGAAGAAGGTGTATATGGGGTTAGATGTAAGAAGTGTAAAGGTAATGGGAACATTTATATAAAGCATAATCAACTTTCCTCAGTAGAAGATTGTACACGATGCAGTGGTAGTGGATTTGGTGCTTTTAGCCAACGAGAACGAGCACGAACAGCAAATATTCCATTAACAACATGGAATAGACATTGGGAAAGAAACTTTCAATATTTATTGGGTTATATAGAAGAGTTAAATAGCCAGCTGATTAGACATATGAGTAAACAGTTTGAATTTCTAAATTAGACTTTCTTTATGATTGTCGAGAATATTATATAAAAAAACGATTGAAAGTATTGACGGTTGGAACAAAATGAGGTTTAATTTTTCCATACTCGACGTACTGTGCCTTGAAACAAATATCGTTCAGTAAAGTACGTAAATCCTCCAACTTAAAAGTAAGTCATAGTAAAAATTCTATTGTGTTATCATGAAAAGACCAGCCAACGGCTGGTTTTTTTATGATTAAATTTTAGTCATAACGTGTTGAAGTTTGGGTATGGTGATCACCCATTTTTATTATTCTGAAAGGCGATCTGATAGAGAACTTCGCGCATTTAATATAAAGCTTGGATGGCAAGGGATTGCCTTTTTATTTATCTCCTCATTATAAGTGGATCAGCAATATAGTATAAAAGAAATGATTTTATATAAAGACAAAGTAAATATAAGACTAAGTCTTTAATCATTATCCGTCTCATACCGATACTAAAATAAGGGATAAGCAATGGCTGTTCAAGATATGATTCCAAAGTCAAGAATGACTTTACGTTATCGTACAGAAGTTAAAGGTGAGGTTGAAGATGTTGAACTACCGCTAAGGATACTTGTTCTTGGTGACTTTTCGGGAAAACATACAGAAAAAGTGCCTTTTGCTGAACGAAGTATTGTGCGATTTGATGGAAAGAATTTGAATGCAGTTATGGAAAAAATGAAGATAAAAACAAAAGTAGAGGATGGTGATGGTAAAACCCATACGATTCCTATTGAAAATGTTGATTCATTTTTGCCATACAGTGTTTGCCGTGAAATTAAGAATATGAATGACTTGGTAACCTTCAAGAAAATGCTTAATACGTTACTATCGAGTATTAATAACAGCGGTAAATTTCGACAGGCCATAAAAAGCTTAATTGAAAACCCAGAAGCCATAGAAGCGCTAAAAAAACTGATGGCGCCTAGTTATGAAGAAGATTCTAAGTTTTTGCCTGCATTAATGTCGCCTGATGCTGAATAAAAATAAAAACTAGGAAAGTAATCAATGTCAAATGAAATCCAAGCTGTAGATCATACACATCTGGCATCATTAGGAAGTAGTTTAAACTACATGCCAGAGACACTTGAGTCATTACTTGTTAAAAAAGCAAATGCAAATAAAGTTGTAGATTTAAAAGAAAAAGTTGCAAATATTATTTCACCTGTTGCCGAGTATCAAGATAATCAGGCACTTTCAGAAATGAAAGGATCTATAGAAAATATTCAACAGTATTGTGCTGAAACAGCTAGTTTTCTTAACGAAAGTTCAGAAGTTATTGATAAAGATGTTGTTAGTTCACTAAATAGTATATTAGAAAATATTGAATCAACTGCAACACTTGCTACTGAAAAATTTAATGAATTTTCTGAAGATGGTATAGAGGATAATAAAGAAGCTAATTTTCAAGCACAAAACTTATACTCTCGTGTTGTTAAAGATGTGTATAAACTTAAGAAAAAAGAAACCGAAATAAGTGACTTACTAATCTCAGATAAAACCTTACTTTTAACTGAGAATGAGCAAGCCGCTGACTTTTTTTTGGGATGTATTGCGACGGCTGTTTTTAACGACATATTACCTGCGAATGATACCGATGGTTTAGCAATGGCCACAATACGGCAACGAGTGCTAAACCTAAGTGCTGATATTGATGATAAAATTAATCAGCATTTGAACTCAATATTACATAACGAAAATTTTAAAAATCTGGAATCAAATTGGCTTGGTTTACAAGGATTAATTGAGAGTACAGATTGGTCAGCTAATATTATGATCGATATGTTAGACTGTACCAAAGAAGAGCTCAAAGATGATTTAGCAAATAACTCCGTTGATTTGACGAACAGTGACCTGTTTAAAAAAGTATATGTGGCAGAGTACGATCAATATGGTGGTAACCCATACGGATCAATCATCGGATTATATGAATTTGAAAATTCAGACCCAGACCGTAAGTTTTTAAGTACCATGGGTAAAGTTGCTGCAGCAAGTCATGCACCATTTATTTCATCAATCGGGCCTGAATTTTTTGGTTGTGAAAGTATACAAGAATTAGCTGATATTAAAGATCTTGATGCTCATTTGAACCATCCTCGTTTTGAAAAGTGGCATGAACTTCGCGAATCTGAAGAAGCAGCATATATTGGCATGACATTGCCAAAGTTTTTATTACGAGCACCATATCAAGCTGATTCAAACCCTGGCGGAATTGGATTTGAAGAAAAAATAGATATTGTTGAAGGTCATAAAGATTATTTATGGTGTAATGCGGCATTTCTATTTTGTAAAAATATGATTCGATCATTTACTGAAACAGGTTGGTGTCAATATATTAGAGGACCTAAAGGTGGTGGTTTAGTCAAACACCTACCCAGTCATGCATTTCAGCTCAATGGTCAACAAGAACTAAAAACACCCATTGAAATGACCATACCTGATTATCGTGAATTACAGTTTTCAAATGCAGGGTTTATTCCACTGATTTATCGGAAGGGGACTTCTGATGCTTGCTTTTTTAGCAGTCAATCAATTCGTAAGAATAAAGTATATAAAGACCCTAAAGAATCAGAGAATTCACAGCTAGTGTCTAACTTATCTTACACATTTTCTATCACGCGCATTGCTCATTATATTAAATGTATTATGCGTGATAATGTAGGTAGTACTGCAACTGCTGAATATATCAATGAAACAATACAAAGCTGGTTGTCACAGTATGTAACAACGGTAGTCAATCCTGATGACCGTACTTTGCGTTACTATCCATTTAAAGCTGTCAGTACAGAAACTGAAGAGCGTGAAGGTATGGTCGGTTGGTATAATAGTAAAATATCCGTTTTACCTCATTTACAATTTGAAGGCTTAGATGCTGAGCTAAAGCTTGATGTACGCACCTGATAAAGCACTAAAAACTGATTTCACTTCTTATTAAAAGGAATACAGCCTCATACGAGGATGTGTGTTGTGTGCTATTAACTGTCTATAAAAGTATAATTATCATTAAGGGGAATTATTATGGCAGCTTCTTCATTTGACTGTTGTGTAAGTCAAGGGTTTAATTTTCAAAAAGATTCTCAGCGCTTAGTAGGTCATATTAATTCATTGACTATTGGTGGGACAAAATTTAAAGCTGATTTTTCAGTGATGGACCCAACCAATATTAGTGATGAAGGTGGCAAGGTAAAAGTTGTTGGGGTTGTTTCTTCAATATACTGGAATGGTGGATTTGCAGACCCTGTTAGTTTTTGCTGTAATTTATCAACAACAAATAAACAGGAAGCTGCTGTGCTACAGCATACCAAGCTAAGTAACACTAATGTTGAAATGGCATTTACGATTTATGAGTACGACCCAAACGAAAAAGTATTCTTTAAATCTTTTCATACCAATGATCAACCAGTTAAAGGATTGGTAAATAAAAGTGGTGGAGAATTGAATGTCAGTGTGGATATGGATGAATCAAGCATAGTGACATCACCTAAAAACTTTGCATTCTATTTGGGTGTAATGCCAAAAGATGAAGAGCAAGATATCCACATGGCTGTTTCTAATAAATCTAAGTTTGTGAAGAAATGGGGAGTATCTGTAGGCGAATAATAAATTGGCTTTAAAACCTTTTGCAATCAATCTAATAATTGTAGCTATTTCCCTTCTTGAATATCTCTCGTTATAAGGATATTTTGCAAAAGGTCCATTCGATATTATGACTGCATATTTGACAATATAAGAAAAATTAAGGAGAAGCTTAAATGGCTAATGATGTGCCAGCTCCTGTTAAATGGGAATTAGGACAACCTTTACTGCCAGAACATTTAATGGCACAGGAAGAGTCTCTTATTGCTGAAGCCTCAGAGCGTCTGACAATAATGGGGTTACCAGCATATGGACTGAGTGTGGTACAGTGGGATGAAGCCTTGCTGCGTGATGAAGGCTGTCTACAATTAAAAAAACTAAGATTGCTCACTAAAAACTATAATGTATTTGTCGATTATCCAGGCAATACACGAATTTTAACACCTCCCATCGCATTGCAAGAACATCGTGAGCCGACAATTTACTATTATATTCTAAGAGAAAAAGCACCTAAGTATGATTCTACAGTAACGCCATTAATCCCAAAAAATGAAGGCATTAATCGTCGTTTATTGAAATTGATTATCAGTGCTAGTCAAGTATTACCAAGTGAATATGAATACATACTCAATGATCATGACTTTATTGAGCAAGGCTGTTTAGGTCAATTTGAAAAACCTTATGATAAGGGATGGCAATTATCCAGTGCTTTTGTACCTCCTTTATTACAGTTAGGTCAATCACCTTATTTAACACCTTCATTGAAGCAGTTGCTCACAATATTAAGGCGGTATCGAGCAGAATTACGACAAGAATACACAGCTAAAAATTTACCCACCTCTTTGTTATATGGCGTTAAACAATGTTTGCATAGTGTGCAAACCAATTTGCGTTTACTAGAGAATTTAAATGTTGCAACAGATATCGAAGGTGAATTAAAGCTTCATCCATACTATTTGTACGATTCATTACAAGGCTTATTGACGGATATTACCCTCTATCGTGGTGAATGGCCTGAACGTGATCCAAAACCCTATCGTCACCAACAATTACATATGTTGTTTAGTCAACTTATTCAACAACTTGTGGTTAGGATGAAGGTGAATAATGAACAAGCACAATGTTATGAATTTATGCTTAAAGATGGCTTATATTCAACACCACTACCACCAGGAATAAACACAGATGATACATTATATCTTGTCATTGATCATCAGCATCATGCCCCTCTAACACAAGATGAATTACCACGAATTACCAGTTGTGCTCGTGTATCTACATTACATAATTATTCACTGAAAGGTGTTGATTTAATTCCAATAGAAAATCCAACATTTGGCTATGAATTTGGTCAATCGGTACAATGCTTCAAGTTAAGTTCAGAAGGTGAAAGACTACATATTCAAAAAAATAATGATGTTGGTTTTTACGCTCAATCGTTATATCAGACACTGTCTTTTTACTTATATCGTAAATTGCAATTTGAAACTGTGAAAACTATGGATTAGCTGAAATAGACCGTAAAAGTCATTAATAATGTTTCGAATGGTTTCTACGTTATACATAGAGTCACAGTTCAGGTGATTAATATATGAGTGCTTTGCTATGTCGAATTGAGTTAAGTAAAAAAAACGGTATCGTCATAACAGTTAATAATGAATCTGGAAATATAAAACACACTATTGTTCTCGATAATGACTCAATCACTACGACATCAAAAGGAAATAGCAGTACTAGCACAATCAAGCAAACTCCTGACAGTGTAACAATTGACTGCAAAACATTTAAAGTCACAGCAGATAAAATAGAGTGTACATCAAATCAAGCCACAAAGCTTTCTAGTGGGACTGATTTTTCTATTTCTGGTGGAACTACTTTTACTGCTAAAGGCAATACAAATGCGACGCTTTCTTCTACTAAAGTTGATGTTAAGGGACAGGCAATGGTTAATATTCAAGGGGCAATGATCAAGTTACAGTAGTGTAAATAATAATTATAGAGTGGTGATTTGTCATGGATCTCAGCACACAACTTAAGAAAGCTTACAGCGATGAGCTATCCTTTATTAATGAATTTAATGAACAATTGACAACAGGCTATTCAGAATTGCCTGTTGATAGCCAAAACCCTGAAATAAAACAGTTACTAGAGTCGGTTGCACTATTAATAGCGCGAAATAGAGTCACAAGTCAGCAGCATATTGACCAATTGTATCGTCGGCTCTTTTATCAATTGTATCCGTATTTGACATCACCTGTACCTGCAATGGCTCTTGTCAAAGTTGAGTCATTGCATAGTTACGATCGTGTTCAATTACCAGCAAAAACAGGTATGATTTTTTCGACGCCTGATGATGAATATGCTTACTTCCAAACGTTGTTTGATCTTAGTATCGAACCTATCCGGCTTGATACGGTATCTTGTTATGGTAGTTATACTCTCCAAAGTAAGCTTGAACTAAAAATTAGCAATCAATCAACTAAACCTTATCCGCTTAGGTCGACTCATTTCTTTTTATGCGCAGGAGATGATTATTGTTTAACGCTACAGTTGCAACAGTTATTAAAAGACAATATCAAAAATGTTGAGGCAGAGTTTGAAAATGGCTGTCGTTATCCTTGTGAGGTCAGTATTGGTATACCAAACATAGATAACAGTTCACTATATCAAAAAAACCCTTTAGCAATTGAACGGCATCGTTTTCAATTACCAATGATGGCATCTTATTTAACAATTAAGTGTCCGGAAGCACCTGAACAATGGCAAATGTGCAAGATTAATTTAATCATTGATAAGCCTTGGCCTCCTGTACTCAATATCACACGGCAAATGTTTCAATTAAATGTGGTACCGGTTGAAAATTTACAGCAAGAAGAAGCAGATACAATTGAGTTTGATGGTGTGCAAACGGTTTGGCCTATTTTACCACCTCGGACTAAATCCACATTATCATTATGTACTTTGGAAGGGGTCTATCAGGTTAAAAATAATGAGCGTATTGCACTGCACTCAGGCGTTGTTAAATCAACATCAGGGCATTATGCCATTCATGATGTGGTGTCTGGAAATCAGCAAAAACATGAAGTAGCGATAAATATGCCTGAAGCATTTGATGAACCTGTTGATATTATTATTCAGGGACGTTGGCATGATCCTACATTTAGTCAATTACTCTGGAAACCATTAGCGATTCGTTGGTATGAGCATGATCTTCCAGATTTATCTTTACAGTTATTACCTTCAACGAAACAGGCCATTGTTCCTTTCTGTGCATCCATTACGTTAACGCCAGAACAGTATCTAGCCTTATCCGCTGTAAAAAACAAAGTTCGGTTAGATTTAGGTGATATTTTACTTATTTTAGATTCGATGGGTACAGTGTGGTTGAGAGAATTTAAAAGAATTCGGGAATTGTTAGCTAAATGTTATTGCTACGATTATCAAACGGTAAATAATCAAGGAAAACAATGTCTTGGACTGCATTATGTTATTGCTTTTCATCCCTTTGAAGATCATTTTAATCCACTTATAAAAGCGTTTATTGATCGTTTGGCTGCAATTCTCAAATTATGGATAACGGCATGCCCAGTTAAACTAACTACTGATGCAATACCAGAGGCATAATACCGTAAACTAGTGCATTTGCTTGTGGGAGAGTGAGTCATGAATTTTGAATGTTGGCAAAGTATTTATACATTTATTATAGAAAGAGACAAAGTATTAACAGATCAACAAGTGGTTAAAACTACTTCGACTGAAAATCTAACGGGGGCAGAGTCTTCTGCAAATATAAAAGCATCTATGAATACTCATTCTATTGCACAAGATACGACCACACTGCAGATTTTTAATCAGGTTTTAAGTGCATTAGTTGCCTGTCAGAAGAGTTTAAGTCGTGAGTTAACCGAAGAACAAGTGTATTGGATTATTATGGCGCTGGCTATTCATTCAGATGAAATCGCACGTAATCAATGTTCTGGTATTAATCCATGGGACTGGCCAGGTTTACAAGAGAAACATCTAAATGTAAAAGCCGGTGGCAGTTACTTTTATGAATGTATTGATCAGCTAATTGAAAAGCGCATTCATTTTGCGGATGCATTAGACGTATTTTATTTTTCATTGAATCAGGGCTTTGTCGGTCAGTATCATGATGATGACCAAAAAAAACATGAGTATTTAACCCTGATTGAAGATAATCTTGATTGTGTTATTCGTGAAAATCCGTATGCTTCAGTAGTTAAATTTAAAAGAGTGACAAGTAAGCGTGCACAACCGGACCTTCGCATATGATAAGCCCGTACAGCACCTGCGCAAAAAAAATAAACAGTCACCTCAATCGTTTTGATATTTTAGCATTACTCAAACTATTAGATTACAAAGGCTATACGACAGATAAAATTAGATTTAAAAGTAATGCAAACTTAACTTCCCAAAAACGCATCATTGAGCGTGTAGAGTTCATTTTTGAATATGTACATATAACATTAAACTTAGGTTTATTAGGAGCGCAAACTCATTTGCCTTCATATTGGTTAAAAAAGCTTGATCATTATACCTTAGACAGACCTCAGTTAGAGGCGTTGCTCATCTTTTTAGATCATATGATTATTTTGGACTTTTTAGGTCAACTTTATCCAGAAATCAATCGTTATTACTTTACACAGTGGCACCAAATAGTACAGCAACATGTTTTTTTCGATACTACGCCTTCAAGTATGAATTTACATTGGTTATTAACCAATGTATTTCCTGAGTTTGACATTATTTTAGAACAACAGCCAAGAGCACAATCAACGCAAGCTAAGGCACATACCTTTGGTATGTCGACTTTCAATTCAACAACAACGTTAGGCGGTATTGGTTTTCAAACGGTCAGTTCATTGCTTATTCGACTCACGTTAAGATATGCTGATTATCGTCATAACCTAAACTGGGAAAATGAAATTAATTATCGTTTAAGGCACTATGTTTTAGTTTTTTTTACTAATAAATCTGTAAATTTTGACATTGTCTTTACGACGTCGATACCTAGGGAAGGGCTACGCCTACAACGGCAAAGCCAACTTGGTCAAGATACACTGATTGGCATGGATAACAGGACTAAACACATACACCTATACGAAGGCCAAATGGTAGATGCCAAACCTAAACCAGCAACCCAGTATGGATGGACTGATTTATGTCGAATCCAGCTTTAACGTATCTTGTTAATGATGTTGTGTTAGAAACAGATGTTTCCGCACAAATGATTGAACAACATTTTACAACGTTAGCGAGTTGGTGGATTAATGGTGAGTTTGAAAAGTTAGTAGCTCAGGGTGATGAGATAATCCCCGTTGATATTTATGATATTCGTATCGTTACCTATTATTTATACAGTGTTTGGGTTGTAAACAACCACCAGCAATTTGTAGATGTCATTCAGGTTATTTTACGAATTTTCGAAAAACTTTATAGTGAAGATGATATTGCTTTTAAAAGTAGTGCCGAAAATGTCAAAGCAATAGAAGACTGCACAGCATTATTAATAAAAAAAATTCACAAGCGTTTAGAAAGATTTACACCTACATTAGCTACAGTAAACGAAGATCCTCAGCAAATTGTTGATCAGCTCATGGCACTTATGGAGTGTTTAGCGCCCTATACTCAGTTAGCATTAACCGTTAAACAGTTGGCAGAAATAAAAGCATTGTATTGGCCGCTTATTGAAACTTTTACGCATGACGCAGACGATGCCAACCATAATGAAATCAATGAGGTTGACTCCGATGAGCAGCAAAATGTAAACGATGACGTAGTAACGCATCCATCCACAATGGGCATGGAAACGTGGTCACATTCATTAACTTTACTGATGGATAAAATTGCGTTGTTAGAGGCGCTGGTTAAGCGTGACCAACTGTATAAAGCTGCTGTTGTAGTAGAAGATATTCAACATGAATTAGCTAATTTTAATCCATTGTTGTATTTACCGCAGTTATTTCAAGGTTATACAGCTTTAAAAGCGCAACATATTAGTACATTTACTCACTATATTCACAGCCATAACCCACATCAGTGGCAAGCGTTAAGAGAGCATTATACCGTTGATAAAAAAGCTTTTCTGGGGTTGAGCATTACGCCAGATCAACAAGAGTATGCTGATGAAAGGGAAGTGAGTGGCATGGTTTATGACGATGATTAAGTTTAAGCGCTTCCTGAATAAAGAGGAAATCGGTCATGCAACATGAGTGGTATTATCACTGCCATAAGCCACGCACTGCTGCGGACTTATTCAATGTTGAAAACCAACCGGTTATTCCACCAAAAGTCGTTGATAGTTTAACAATCAGTTTGTCACTCACTGTTAATGGATCAACGGTGAACATTCCAGGTGGTAATATCAAATCCGTTGATGTAGCGCTTAATCGAGCAGGGTTCCATGGTTATATTGCGTTCTGGATAGGTACAGAACGCAAAGCAGATGACGTTCTACCGTTGGTTAATAATGATGCGCTTATGCAGTTACGATTAACGATAGAACCCGCGATTGACCGTAATAAACGTATTGAGCCCTTAACCCTACAGGGTATTGTCACTGAAAAGATGCTGGAGGAACAGCACTATCATGACATTCGTAATCAGCCCGTATTGTCGCGTTATTACCAGCTTTGGTTTAGCGATGCCGCGAGTGCATTATGGCACCAGCATTTTCCTTGTGAGTTATGGGTGAATGCTACCATGCAACAGTTAATCGATAAGCAGTTAAACCCTGCGATTAAAGTGAATTACACGCATCAGGCATTATCAGTCAAACAACCAATGATAGCGTTAGGCTTGGCAAAAACAGATGGATATCGATTAATTCAATCGGGCCCACAAAATAACGCCAGTTTTTATGATTTTTTATTGCAGTACCTTGATAGTGTGGCTGGTCATTGGGTGTATGAGTATCAACAACAACAATACCGTATTTTAGAAAAGCTTCCAGAGCCTGCCAGTGCAGAAGGTTTTTTAGTGCATGAATTACAGCAGGTTAAAGTACATTGGCCATCGCAAACGCGTTATCAGATTCGCTTACGGAATGGTATTGCAGACGGCGCCAGTACCGATGTGTTAACACAACAACACGCATATAAGGGACTGTATCAGGATATTTTATATCGGCAACCCATTCCAAGTGCGTTAAAAGAAGTAAAACAGTACTATAATAAACAACTCACCGCTCATGGTGAGGAGCTACATATCACCTGTTGTCAGTGGCCATTGCAGACTTATTACCCTGGTTGTGTATTTCAGATTGTTAAAACGGGTTGGGAACAAAAATCTATTTTTGCACAGCAAAAATACCGTAGTTATCAGTTACGTATTATGGTGGAGGCTGTAGATAGTGATCAAGCCAATGATTTAGATAGTGATGTAACACAGTATGCACTGATTTATTTAATAAAGGCAGAACGCTTACAGAACTGCCGACAACGCTTTCCTGACTATACTCCAGTCAATTATCCTATGTATGTTGAAGGCATTATTCTGAGTGAAATAGGTGATAAAAAAGAAAAAACCTATCAGTTGCATAAAAATCAGCAGACATCACAGTATGAATATCAAGTACACATTCCACTATGGGATAAAAAAATAATGGTGTTATTTGAACCAGAGGCGTTAACACCACATTTTTTTTTCCCATTGTACAAAGGCACACACGTATTATTGGCCATTGATTTATATCGTGCGACCATCGTTAAAGTTTTAAATTGGGGGACAGGTGTAAAACTCCCTTTTGATCCACAAGGTAATCATATTGTATTTGGTAAAAAAAACGATGATCAAACAACCGTAAAATATGATTATCAACAGAATAAACCGGTATTAAGTATCAAGCGACAAAAAGCAAAAGACACCGAATTAATACAGTTAGAAGAAGGCACACTCATTTTACAAACCGCCGAAGAATAATTATTTAAAACCCAATCTCACGATAACAGTTAAACGAGCTGAGAAACATTATGCCTAAATGTGTATGCATGGGGGCCACAATGCAATGTCCCTTTGGCGATATTCCTGCACCACTCACGGTAACACCACAAAATCGTGTTCTGGAAGGTGCAGTACCAGCCGCGAATATCTTAGACCATAAACCGTTAATGAATATTCCCACCTTTGGTTTATGTAAATCGTTGGCAAATCCTGCGACCGCCGCCGCGACTGCCGCCGCATGGGGGGTATTGACGCCTATGCCATGTATTCCGGCCACGGTTGCTCCCTGGGTACCCGGAGATCCTACCGTGCTATTAGCAGGTTCACCCATTTTAACGCAAGACAGCAAACTGATGTGTATGTGGGGTGGCGTTATTCAAATTAATCAACCTGGACAAATAGAAGTAGAGGCCGTTAGATGAATAAATCAGCATTTACGACAGGAATCGTTCTGGTTGTGATCAGTTTAATTAGTGCAGAAACCTTTATCTTGTTGCGAACGATTGTACAATTAGAAACAATGGTTTCAGATGCCATGTTAGCAGCACTAGGAAAATTATGTCTTATTGCTGCTGCTGTTATTTTTTTAGCGCTCGTCATTTATATGTTGTACAGCTATATCAAAGCGTATCAAGGTTACCACCGAAAATTAATTATTATCGGTCATGATCAACCCGATAGTAATCAACTGACGAAGCTATACAGCCAAAAATATGGCGATGAAGTCGTAGAGCCTGTTATTGTACCTAGTTCATTTATTGGTAATGTATTGCCAAAAACCAGGCTCCAATTACAGCGTGTCAGAGGCTCATGGTTTTTCCCAACGGCCCATATTATGGTGACGTTTAATGCTAAACACTTGCAAACACTCAGTGATGAAGAATTACGCACGCATTTACATGATATTCGTGCCATTCTTAAAGATTTAACGTGGTGGCAAAAAGATGCAAGACTACTTGTGGTTGTACATAATATGGAATGTTTTGAGGGGTATCACCTTTTTGAAAAATATGGTATCGAAGATACTCCGTGTTGGCAGTTAGGTCACGGACAACAATTCAGTCATGAATTTGAATATTTCCGCACTGAAGCACTTCATAAACAAACGAAAATGAGTGCGAAAGATTTTATAGCATTGGTTAGCTTTTTTTACACAGCAGAATGCGCTATTCGAGCTATTGATACCACATTCAACCACTTTAATCCATTGGCACACAATAATTATATAACCCGCTAACTCTTGAATATTAACGAGTAATACGATATCTCACCTGGTGGGAGTATGATCAATGAATTTCGACCAGCTAAAATCAGATTTTATTAACACGTTGCACGTTAAAGGTGGGTTGGATAACGTATCGCCGGCACAGGCCAAACAGGTTAATGCTGCATTTCAGCAATATGCAATTGAAGCTTTTTATCAAGACTTAAATAAAAAAGCCAAAGTGGAAGCCACACATTTAGCTAAAGTAGTTCGTGCCGTTAATCGCCATGATGCGCATGTTGCACAAGTGACGAGCTTTATGACGGAGCTACTCATCAGTGGTATTAAAACTATACCCGCAATTGGTGGTTTTGCGGGTCTTGTTCATAAAATGATTAATAACCCATTATCAGGCACCTGGCAGGTGGTGCGTTGCGGTTTTGGTAATGAACGTTTTGGTACTGATGGGTTTAACTTGTTTGGTGATGCTAAAAACAATGTGTGGTCTCCACTAACATATAACACCAGTAACCCTGATGGTGCTTATGGTTTAAGTGGCATGAATCTGAGTACGGGTAATGCTACGCTGTTTCAAAGTGATCAGCGTAAACGTTTTGAGCAATTTGAGAGTGAGTTAGCTAATCTGATCAGTCCTGTGATCAGTGATAAGCTCGGCATAAAAAATATTCATGGTGCTTTTAAAAAAACACCCATAGAATTAAAACAACAACCTCACTTTAACGCTGGCGATTATACCACAGACGCTTCGGTTAGAGTCTATTTGGCTTATCAACGCCGGCCTAAGTATTTTTTCTTCCGTGCGCTCAGCAGTATCATTTTAGTAGATATTAATGATCATGATGGTATTAAGGATATTCTGTCAGGGAGTTTTTTAAATGATGAGGGTATCATCGTTGACCGAGATGAACTTAAAAAACGTGTTAGCACTCTGGGTAAAACATATATTTCAAAACATAGTCCGGTATACCATATCCTGTATAAATCCAGTGATACAATACAAGCCGTGTATAAACAGTGTTTGGCAGAAAAAGGGCGATTGCAGATAAGTGATAAGCAGGCAATTAATTCAATTATCACACCGGTTCGATTGAGTGAAACGCTTTTAGTAAAAGTAAAATATTTGAGTTATTGGGAGCCACTGGTAGGCCACCGATTTTTCAGCTCAGCGCTGGATACCTTGGTTAAATCAATGATTGAAAAACATTACCGGTTTTCCATGAGCTTATCCATGTCAAATATCGGACAACGGTTAGCAATATGCTTGGCATTTTGTGAGGAGTTGTTACTCAGTTATTTAGGTACAACAAAAATGAGTCTATTACCGCCCACTGCGTTATATCTGGATGCTGTTAGTTACGTTATTGATGATTGTGCAGCCAGTGCGGCGGACTTAATGCATAAAAATAATAATACCGAACGCCAAAAATGGCGAGATTGGTTTTATCTGTTTTTGCTTAAGCTACCGGAAGTGAATGTATTTTTTGATCGTTGTCAACAACAAGGGCTTCTGAATCAACATAAAACGTTTTCAGGTAAACAAGTGGTGGGCTTAAGTCCACTCGTTAACCCAAATTTATTAGGTGTCGAATTTAGCCCCTATCCACGAAAAACACTGACTTTTGATGGGATTGGACAACACGAATCTGAGATAAAACAGTATTTAGCTCCCATTGTAGTACCGGCGAGTGATAAACTGAAACGACCTAGTTGGGAAAAATATGCCGCAGCACATGATCGGGTTTATAAGCCTATTGAAATTGATGGTAAATCGTCAATTCCGTTATGGGAAGACATTGTGTTATCGGTAGACAAAAAAGAACACTATATCGAATCGGTACAGAACCCATGGGCACGGTATAAAACCTTTTACGATTTGATACAGTACAGTGGTGAAATCAATCTAGATGAATTAAAGCTGTTAATTAAAGGACAGCATGAAGTGATTAAAGCCATTTTATGCCATACCGGTATGCGTAAAGAAGTAATGAGTAAAACAAATAAATAAAGCCAAAAAATATATACCCATAAAGAAGCATGACATAATATGTTATCCTATTAAAAACGTTGGTTACTATTACTTGTCTTAACGCACCAGTTTAACCCTGAAAAAATGAATTGCTCTGGGTAGAGTGATGCTTATTATTTCCCTCCCCTTAAAAAGGGGAGGGTTAGGGTGGGGATATTATTCTATATTAAAGCTGAGTCGTTGCGGTATACCCCAACCTTTTCATTTCCTCTACAAGAGGAATGCTTTTATGTAAATATTAAGGAAGTAAACCTGGTGAATAATGCCATACATGGAGCGTTAGCGCATTTATGTGTTGATGTCCAAGCACAGCCCACATTTTCACATAATGACTTTAAGCTATTAGTTAAGCCCTTTACACATTGTCAAGCACTTGTCGTTGGCTACGGTTGTAGTCATTTATTGTATAAACAGCAAAAAATGTTACGTGGCTGGCAACGGGTTATGTATTCCCCCGGGTGGTATTGGCAGATAAACAATAACTATAAACAGTTTAATGAACAGCAACGGTATTTATTACCACTTTTAACTAATACCCTGGACCGATCAAAACCAGTTGTATTAGCAGGGCATTCAACAGGTGCCAGTATCAGTTTGATGTTGTCGGAGGAATTACTTAAACATAATTTTATTATACAAGAATGGGTAGGTTTTGGTTGTCCACGTATGTATAAAGGTCAACAGTATTGGCAAGGTTTTCCCTTGACCAGTTATCAATACGGGAATGATATTGTTCCCTTACAGCTCCCTATTAAATGGCCTTTTCAACAACCGGTTAAACTAACTAAAGTGGGGTGTGGTTTTAATATAAAGCCTAATTGGGGAGATCATCAGTTAGAGAATTATGTGAATGCGTTAAATTAAAAAATAAAATTTAATTGGTATTTGAAAGGTGTCTATGAAAAATATAATATATAATTTCTTTGTTATTAAAAATTAAATACATTCTATCTAATGTTGAATCTGCTGGAAATTATTGCATCTGATACAATCATTAATCAGGCATTTACATGGTTGTGTAAAAGACGCGAAAATGGCCATCATAATGATGATATCTGGCACTTACGCTTCCATTGGCAACAGTTAAAACCTGTTATTCAACAAGCGTTAATCAATGAAGACTATCAATTTAGTCCATGCCAAGCGGTATCAACAAAAACGGTGACTATCTCCCACTGGTCAGCACAGGATGCACTGGTATTAAAAGCCATAGCGTTGGTGCTGTCGGAGGAATTAAAACCTAAACTCAGTCAACACTGTTTTAACTGGAGCAGCTTGAGGTATTAATTGACGATACACGTGTTATTGCATTAATAAGTCGTATGCTTGATCGGATAGATGATGTGAATGGATATTTAATGAGTGCCACACAAGGTATTACTAAAAGCTGCCCATTATCACCTTTATTAGGTGCCATTTATCTTTCACCTCTTGATGAAGCGTTAGAAAATTTTGCAAAAAAAGATCAAGCCATTTATGTACATTTTATGGATGACTGGGTTTTGCTTTGTAAAACACGGCACCAATTACGTAATGCAGTGAAAACAATGAATGTCGTATTAAATAAATTAAAGGTAACCAAACACACTTTTAAAACGTTTATAGGTAGAATGATTAAAGGGTTTGATTTTTTAGGCAATCGACTAAATACATCAGTCAACGTTTTACACATCGCCTGGATGACCTGGGTTAATCATAAAAACAAAGTGGCTCAGCTTTATGAGCAAGGTGCTGATTTATTGAGCATCGAGCGCTATGTTAAGCGATGGTTAACGTGGGTGAAAGGTGGTTTGAGATTTGATGTAGAGCTGGCTGATAGGCTATTTCTTGAGGCTAGTGGGGCTGGCTTTTTGCTGAGAAAGTGAAAAGTGGATGTCTCTTTTTTTCTTTTTATGCAAGATGAATAGATTGATAATTACTTTATGAAAAAATATATCTTAGGTTAATAACACTTGACTAAGGGACATATTATGGCGGGTAAAAATTATGATTGGTTTGGCCCAATCTCAAGTCTAAATAGCTGCTTACAAATGCCAAACCGTTATACAATAAAAGACTTATACGATCCCAGGCGTTGGAGACTTAATCCCTTGAATATATATGAAGGTGTGCAAAATCTTCGAGAAGAGAGTGCCACACGGTCAAATTACCATACCAGCTCGAAACATGGTGCGCATAATACACTAACCGATGCAATGGCAAGAGTTTTTCCAAGGCCTACATCAGATCGTAGGCCTATGAGTTGTATGAATAACAAATATACGGACGAACCTGTTGACTATCAGGGACGTCAAGGAAGGTTTAATTCAGAAGCATGGGAAGCATATTCTTGGAGGATTGCAAAGAGGTGGTTTGAAGTGGGCATGCCAAATGATTGGAGCGTTAAGTGGTGCCATCGTAAACCTAACAATGATAATCCGCACAGCTCATGGAATTCTTGGTTATTGTTTCCAAATGCTGACGTAGGGATAAGTATCGAAAATAACGGACATATAGGTAATACTATCATTACAGAAGTTTCATGTGCTAAAGTGGCTATAAACTATATGCCCTCCGATGATGGAACCCATGGTAATACCATAGATGCATGGAACGGTCAAATGTTTCCATGTCATCGACCAGCAGATAATGGTGATGCACCAGTTAGACTAGATGATAGAGTAACATTAAGATGTACAAATCTAGTCGGAACAGTTCAGCCAGGCCACATAGGTATTCGATTTAATGGTTATATATTGGAAATAATACCTCCAACCGGAGCACTAGACTACTTAAAGTACTGTTTAGGTGCCTCATGATTAATGAGGGAATGATATGTTTTTCACATCGGTTGAAAAAGCACGGTATGGAAGGGGACAGCCACTATTTTATAATAATTAATTCCGCTTAATCGTGCCTCGCGCACGCGACAGATACTTAAACAGTGGGCGAGCGTAGGAGGACCGGATTCTACTTTTCAGTGTTAATTAAACAAACACGCGAGCAGGACCAAATTGGACAGTGCCTCTCATTGAAAATAAAAATCTACAAATGACTCACGATGATAAAACTTTGTATATGAAAACCTTAAGTAATAATTCACTAAACTACAACAGACAAAAGAACTAAAATCAGCAAGTTTTATTTAAGAGATAACACGGCTTAATAAATACAATTGTTACCTGTAAAATAAATTCTTTACAATATTATGTGACGAATATAACGATAAAATCAAATAAAGGGCGAACAAATTGAAAATAACCAAAAATAAAACAACATCTATATTCTCAGCTCTTAGCTTAGCTCTAACAGTAAACTCCTATGCCGCACACATTGTTATTGATCCCGCTATGGAAATTGTCAACATACAAACAGCAATTAATAATGCAGAATCGGGGAGCACCATTAAATTTAACCCAGGGATTTATAACCTTACCTCAGGTTTTGTTATAAAAAAAGACAACCTTCAGCTGTTGGGTGAAGGAGCGATTCTCAGAAAAGTATCGGGGGACAATTATACTGCTATTGTAGTGCAGAGTAATTACAACGTCATCAGTGGGTTTACTATTAATGGAGGCAAATCGGATGGTAAAACTATACAGGGGGATGGGATTTTTGTTTACGGACGGCACAACGTGATCGGTAATGTACGTGTGCACGATAATACCGGACATGGTATTGGTTTGGGAGGGCATATTGATGACTTACCTTGCGGTGGCAATAAAGTCGTGAACTCAAGTGTCTTTAACAATCACATGATTGGGATCTCTGAATATAATTGCTCCAATAATATCATTACAGGAAACCATGTTAATGATAATGGGCTAGAAGGCATCACCATCGATGTGGGTTCGCACCGTAATATTGTCAGTGACAACCGACTTCATGCCAACTGCCAACGTGGGGGCGCAGGCGGTATTGGTATTGACCAAGCTGAATTTAATATCATTCAAGGCAATATCATCACCGCAAGCCAAAATAAATGTGGTGGGATTAAAATGAATAATAGGGAAGGGCACTCACGTTATAATGTTGTTAACAGTAATGTGATTTTAAACAATGATGGCCCAGGTGTGTGGCTGTCAACCTATGGTGAGTACCGATCAAATCATAATACTTTGACAGGGAATGTATTTTCTCAGAATACAATCAGTATCGAAATGGACGAATTGAGTACCAATAATGTCACTGTTGGAAATATAGTCAAGAAAGAAGAGAGTGAAGGCGAATCGTTATAGAAAACAACTGAAATTAAATACTATGCACAAATCATTTAAGTTCCTCCCCCTAGTTGAAGGGGGAGGTTAGGAGGGGGTAGGAAGGTTATTGATTGAGCACTGTGGTTGTCTGAAATAAACCCCACCCTAACCCTCCCCTTGCGAAGGAGAGGGAATATATTTGATGCTTGACTGATTATTAAAGTCTAAGGAAATTCCCTTTTAGTAAAACTCTAATTAATAATAATTGCCAGCCACTGGTGGAACTTCGAATCCTTCCACCTTGTTAAAGGGATTAAAGTACTACGTATATTCTACGTAAGTATGCAGTACAAAACTTTTACGCATCTTCTCAACTTAGCATCTATTTCATAAATATTTTCTTGTAAATGATGAACCCATAGATTAATGCTGACTTATTTGTTTTTTTTAGACATAAAGGTCTGTATAGGAATGAATGGTCTTATTAAGTGTTATGTTTAAAATTGGATAGAATTATAAGTATAATGTGTATCTTAACTTTATTGACTTTTTATATAGCGATATGGAATAGATATATGCAACAAAGTCATCAATCTACTTTTACTCGAATAAAACATTTATATTCATGAGGGCTTTGTATGCGTTGAACGGTTATTAAACAGTTTAAAATTCAATTTATAAATCTTGATATGTATTTACAAGTAAGGAAAATGCTCCGAGATATTCAATTTGTTATTTCAGTAAAGCATAGATACATCTACACGTCAGTTTTGATTGTAGTCATAGCTAAGATTAAAAATTATACAGAGTTTGCTTCAATCTAGAGCCATATAGCTAGTGAATTTCTTTATAAAGACATCCTTGCGTGTGAAAATCTAATTATTTAATTAATCACTTTTTTAAGTTTTTGTTAAAGTGATTGATTTTCCTTTATTTTGTGTTGATTTTTGTTTTGGTTTATATGACTATGGTTTTACCGTTAAGGCTAGACGGTAAATAATAAAAACAAGGAATGTATATATGAATATAAAGATCAAATTTACTTTGAAATCATTAGCGTTAGGCTTGTTAATTGCTGGCAGTAGTGCGAATGCGCAAACAGATACTTTTAGTAGTAATGTACTTAGTGTTGATGATATAGCTGCTGCAGCAAATAGTTTCTCTGTTTCTAACCTGGCAACTGCTGCGGAATTTTCATCTATTACTGATTTAAAGGTACTGGCGGCAAATACAGTATCATTTGATTATAACTTACCAAATGATGGTGAACCTGGGAAGGTGCTAATTTGGTATGAAGCCATGGATGTAGACTTAACAAGAAAGCCAGATTTTTCCATGAATTTGCCAAATCATAAAGGTAATGACTTTGTCTTAACCGATCGTGGCATTAACTTTCAACAAGGTATTTACACCATTGCCATTACAGCAGGTCAGGCTGATAACACGGTAGCTGCAACCAAAACAATGATTGTTGGGCAGCCAGCACATACGGGCAGAAGTACCCTTTTTGTCAGTGCAAAAACTAAAGGGAGAATTACTGCTGTATATAATAGCCCTGCTAATGTAGTTGCAGATCAAAATATTACCTGGTTTAGACTATTTGAAGGGGAAAAACTGGTAGGTGGTAATCTTATGATTCAACAGACAAGACCACCATCACGCTCATCAGGCCTTGTTTCAATGGAGTTTGCTCCTGGCACCTTGATTGATGGACAGACTTATACATTAGTATTAAATCCTGGTCCTACTACGCAAGCAGTATCAGCATCATATACTTTCCAGTACACTTTACAGTGAACCGATACTGAGTAGGTATTAGTAAATCATCCCCTTCTCTTTTATACAGAGTAGGGGATGTGTAATTAAGATACTAAGGACGATACTTACCTTCCAAGTTATCACTTAATAATGTGTCATAACAAGGTGTATCTTTGCTTTTATTTTTGCATGCATCTTTTAGCATTTGTAAGCCTTTATTAAAGGCTTCCACTAACTTGGGACCATCAGCCGTATTTTTACTGATGATAACGTGATAGGCACGGACATCGAGAGGTTTAGGGTGATTTGTTAACATGTTTTGTGCCGCTGGTGGTAGCTTATTGGCAATAATTTCATAACCAACTTCCATTGTAGCTGGAAAAATGTCAACTTTATTATCGAGTACTTTTTTTAGATTGTTTTCATCTTTTGCTGTGCGATATACTTTAATGGTTTTGTTTTCTTCAGCTTCGTCAAACTCTTTGCCATAGGAATAGCCTGTTGAGGCACCGATTTTATATTTTTTTAAGTCCTCAATGGTATTCCAATCGAACTGAAAGTCCTTTCGATGAAAAAACACATCTTTTAATTCAATAATCGGATCTGTGAATAGAAGTGTTTCTTCTCGCTCTGCATTTTTACCCCAGCCGATAGAGCCAGCCCATTCTTTCCCTGCTTCAGCTTCTTTAAAAGCACGCTTCCAAGGGAAAAATCCAAATTCAACTTTAACACCCTGCGTTTTGAATGCTTCTGAGACAATGTGGCTCATAACACCATAGTGCTTATATTTCTCAGACATGTAGGGTGGCCACTCACCATTGGTTAATTTAACCAATGATTCTGAATAGCCATTCAATGAAAAAACAGTTAGTGTTACAAATAGTAGCTTTTTGATTATTGAAGTGTGCATGTTATGGTTACCTTATTAATTTATAGGTGTTAAACAAGTAATCAATCTATAATCTTAAAAGTGTTTGTAATTGGTATTCATGAGTTTAGACCATCTAAAATCTATTGATTTATTCTTATAGAAGAATTTTCATTTAAAATTCCAGTAGCGTAAACTGAGCTGAAACTTTGCCTAAAATTTATTTGTATGATCGTTAAATACTTATATATAGTTATCATTTATTTGCTTATGGTAATGCCCGTACAAGGCGGTGAAGTGGTGACCTTTTCAAGTGGGGAATGGCCTCCTTTTCTTTCGAGTTACTATAAAAAGTATGGTGCTGGTTCTCATATTGTTACAGAGGCATTTAAGACTCAGGGTATTAAAGTTGAATATCGTTTTTACCCATGGAAGCGATCAATGGAAATGGCTAAACAAGGCAAAGTGGATGCAACCCTACTTTGGTCTAAAAATAAGGAACGAGAAGCCTATTTTTATTACAGTCTCCCCGTGATGAAATTAAGTCATGTATTTTTTCATCGGGTTGATATGGAATTTGAATGGAATACAATTCAAGACTTAAATGGCTATAAAATAGGAATAACCAGAGGTTACTATTATGGAGAAATGATTGATGAAGGTATAAAAAATGGCCTGCTGAATACTGAGATAGGAAATTCTGATTTAATCAACTTCAAGAAGCTCATTGCGGGTAGAATCCAACTATTTATTATTGAACCGGAAGTAGGCTATGAAATATTGAACGAGCACTTTACTAAACCAGTAAAAAGCTTAGTCACAAATAACCATCAGCCAATTCAAGAAAGAAAGTGGCATGTACTTATCTCAAAAAAGTCTCCTCGAGCACTCTACTGGCTAGAAAAATTTAATACTGGCTTGAGTTCCATTGAGCAGTCTGGGGTAATTGAAGAAATCATGGAGAATGTACTGCGTGGAAAATATCATCCAAATTACAAAGACTGATGGGGTTGATAACAGATGCCTAGTGGGCATCTGTATAGGTATAAGTTTATTACTTTTAAAGGAATTTAGTACTGTGCATTAAGATTGTTGAGTATTCACTCCAAGCACAAACTCGGCTTCATAGCCATAAGCTTGCTTTTGTGTTTTAAAGTTCAATAAAATTTCCTCTGTAAATAATATATCTTCATCATTCCGCACCCGTCGTTCAGTATTCTTATTGTACGGTGGTGCTTGATGTACTTGATCTGTCAGGTCATCAGGGAAATAAAGTTGAGTAGTAACCAGGGTTGACTGATTCAGGAGCACTTTTAAATGAATATGGTTTGCGCGGCCGGTATAATGTCCTGGGTAAATGGTCCTAAAACAACACTGTCCATGAGGATTGGTAATTTGTGTGCCACGTAGAAATTTTTCTCCTGTGGTATCGACATTGCCATCTTTGCCTTGCTCTGGAAAACCTGAGTAATAGCCAATTGCATCAGCATGCCAAATATCAACGATTGCATCTCTCATCGGAGCACAGGTTGCGGTATCGACAACGGTAAAATTTAAAAAAAGTGGTGCGCCAGGTTTACCCTCGGTAATATCATGACGGACTAATCCTGTATCTATATAGAAAGGTCCTTCTACTTGTTCTGGTGTAAATGTGCAGTTAGGGATATAGTTAGGTGCTTTCTTAGGTTGTGATAAACTTGAGGTTAGGTTCTGGCTGATGGCTTGGCCGCTTATGAGTGAAAATGAACCTACTCCGATTCCTTTTAGAATACTTCTTCTTTTCATTGTTTCATTCCTTGGTTTATTTGGGTAACTTTATGACGACTTCCAGTCCTCTGGGCGACAAGTTATTGAGTATTAATTGTCCTCCATGGTTTTGAATAATATCTTTAGTGATGGTTAAACCCAGGCCGATTCCACCTGAATTGCTATTTCGAGAACTTTCTAAACGAAAAAAAGGTTTTAGGACTTCATTCAGTTTTTCTTTGGGAATACCAGGACCCTGATCTTTAACGCTAATTTTTATAGAGTGTTCTGTTTCAAACAGGGAAACATGAGCTTGTTGACCATAGCGCACAGCATTTTCCAGTAAGTTTCTAACCGCTCGGCGTAAAGCAATCGGCTTGCATTTAGCCGTAATAGACTTATTCAAGTTCATTTTTATCGGCATACCTAAATCTATTAAGTCTATAGCAACACTGGATATTAATGAGGCAAGATCAACACTCTGAAATTGCTCTGTATCGGCAAGCACGCGGACATGGGTTAATGTGGTTTCTACCATATGTTGCATTTCTTTTAGGGTGAGTAACATACGGTCTTTATCTTCGCAGTCGGGAAGAAACTCAAGTCTTAGAGCCAGGCTGGTAATGGGTGTTCGCAGGTCATGAGATAATGCTGCAAGTAACTGGGTTCTGTCGTTTGTGAAACGTTGAATTCGTGTATACATCTCATTAAAAGCTTTAATCGTTTCCTGTAATTCAATCGTACCTTGTGGAGGTAAAGGCGGTAACGATTCGCCACGGCCAAACCGATGTGCATATTCACTTAGTAATCTTAAGGGGGAGGTAATGTGATGGGTAATTGCGGTGACGACAGCAATCATAATAAGTCCGCAAATTACTAAGAAAGTAATAGTACGATTTGTCGAAAGTGCAGAAAGCCGTGGTGGAGGAAGTAATGCTGCATTGAGCCATTGGTTATCGGTGATTTGAAAGGAGGCAGCATGGGTTACTTTTGAATTAGTAAAGATTTCTTCGTTAATCACTGGCCAGGACATGCTTTTTTTAATATTGTCGCTGAAGTCGAGTACATCAGGATCACACAGTAACCCTGCATGAAAATAACACGGCTCTTGATGCCAGACATAAAGTGTTTTGGGAGCGTGTTGGAAAATGGGTTGCCATTTTCCAACAGTTTTATTGATTATGGGCTTTTTTGCCAATGAAAAATTGATAATGCCAGTGGACGCGGCGTTAAGTACGAGTTGTCGTTGCTTTTTATCTAAAGTAGGAATTAATTGATTTAATTGATTGAGGCGATATTCAAATTCATTGATAAAATTTTGATTGATTTTTTTAAACTGTCGCTGCCCTATAACGACGGTACTAATAAACTGAGCAGCAACAAGCGCAAATAACATGAGTAAAATAAGCTGGGATGCAATTTTGCGTGGAAATAAACTCATTATGGATGTTGAACATCCGTATTAAAACTGTAGCCCCCTCCCCACACCGTTTTTATGAGGCTGGGTGTTTTAGGGTCAATTTCAATTTTTCTACGAAGGCGGCTAATCTGGTTGTCAATTGAGCGATCGAAAGGTGCAGCCTGGCGTCCTTGTGTCATGTCTAATAGTTGATCACGGCTAAAAATAACATGAGGTTGTTGAACAAATACTTTCAGCAGTCGGAATTCACCAGTGCTTAATGACACAACGACGCCATCATCTCGCACTAATTGTTGTTTATGTAAGTCAAACTCCCAGCGATCGAAATAAATAAATTTACTGTTTTTATTATCGGTAGGTGCAGAAGCGGGTTGTTGATGGCGTCTTAGGACTGCTCTTACACGTGCCAATAATTCTCGTGGATTAAAGGGTTTAGCCAGATAGTCATCGGCGCCCACTTCTAGGCCAACGATTTTATCCGTGTCTTCACCTAGAGCAGATAAGATAATTATTGGAATGTTGCTGTCATGGCGTACTTCGCGACAAAGAGTGAGCCCATCGTCTCCTGGCATCATTAAATCCATAATAATTAAATCAATAGAATCTTTAGCGAGCACTTCTTTCATTTGCTCACCATTTTCTGCCAAGCTCACTTCATAGTCTTGTTGCTTTAAATAGCGACCGATTAGCTCCCTAATATCACTATGGTCGTCAACAACCAGAATCTGCTGTTTCATAACTGCTTTTTTCGCTATGTCGATAAAATTTCCTAAGAATTACTGATTATAAGAAAAGCTACAATCGCTGTGAAAGCATATAATTGTCGCAATTTGTCGTAATTTGCTTCCATACAATTTAATAAGCTTATGACAAAGTTTTACGACAGACGCATGTTCTAATTGCTGGCATTTATTAAGATCTTCCCTTATACCTCCCTTAAATTGAATTATAGACTGCAAAGTCAAAATCTCGCTTTGTTGAGGAACGCTTTTTATGAGTGCAGTGCATAATGATCAAGGAAATGTTCAGCAGAACAAGCCATCCCGCCAACTAGCAGGACGAGCAATTCCTCCTCATCACGGTGAAGGTAATCAAACAACGTCAAAGGCAAGTCATAAAAGTATTCTTGTTACAGTATTTCTCGGTTTGCTGGTGCTCGCTATTACCGCAAGCATTGCGGCTTACTGGCTTGTTCATCCTTCCAGAATTCCAAAGCGACAAATAGAAGTACATCCTCCCATAGTAACAACCATGAAAGTCGGAGAACCTAAGGCTCAGCCTATTATTTCCGGTTTTGGTCATGTTGAGCCGATCCATAAAGTAACGGTAAACCCTGAAGTTACGGCAATGGTTAAACAGGTTTCAGCAAAGCTGTCGCCAGGCAACGGGGTAGAAAAAGGCGATGTTTTGGTTCTGCTTGATGCGAGAGAATATCAAACAGCACTGCGCAAAGCGGAGGCTGCTTTGTCCATTGCCAAGGCAGAGTATCAGCAGGCACAAGGCTTAAAGGATAAAGCGACTAAAGAATTCAAGTTTTTAGGGGGCGATATGACCCCGGCGCAGCGGGCTTTGGAACGCTATGAACCGCAGCTAAAAGCCGCTGAGGCGAAACTGGATGAGGCTAAGGCAAATGTTGAGCTGGCTAAGTTAAATGTTGAACGTACGATATTAGTTGCACCTTTTAGTGGTGTGATCAGCCATAAACAGGTTGAAGTAGGGCAGCGGGTCACAACACAGCAGTCGCTATTTACGATAGTGGATACCCATGCTTTTTGGGTTAACGCAGCCATACCGGCTGATGTATTGAACTGGTTGTCATTTGGGGCCGAGCAAGGGAACAATGGCTCATCGGTTGAAGTAGCGTTAACTTCAGGGACCGTAAAAGCGGCAGTGAGTCAAACCAATATTCGTAATGGTATTGTTTGGCAGCGCTTGCCTGCATTAAGCGCTGATTCCAGGCAAGTTAATATTTTAATTAAAGTGAACAATCCGTTAGGGACAAAGCCTGTAAAGGGTTCTGTATCGGAAAAGCAAGCTTTAACACCCTTGTTTATTAATGATTTTGTGGCATTAAGTATTCAGGGACCTGCATTGGAAAATGTGTTTACCTTACCTGAAGGTATGCTTCGGGATGGCAATGTAGTCTGGCTTTTTGATGAAAAAGGACGGTTAAAAAAGCAGGCTGTTAATGTCGTATATCAACAAGGTCAACAGGTATTAGTGAGTGGTAATTTAAAACCAACAGATGAGCTTATATCAAGCCACCTCAGTGTTGCCATTGAAGGGATGCCTCTGCGCAGAGAGGCTGAAAAGCAAATGACGGCACAAAAAAATAATACTGTGTCTATAACCCCTCAACAGCCGTCTATAATCCCTCAACAGTTGTCTGTGCCTGAGCAGATAAAATTTCTGGCTGGAGATAAGTCATGAGCCAGAACAAGGCGAAAGGCGCTATTGCCTGGTTTTTACGGAATACCGTAGCGGCTAACTTATTAATGTGGGCGTTTTTGGTGGGCGGTTTAACCGTCACCTGGCAAATTAAGAAGGAAGTTTTTCCTGCTTTTTCACTGGACGAAATTTCCATCACCGTGAGTTACCCTGGCGCAGCGCCTGAAGCAGTTTCTCAGGGGGGGTTGTTAGCGATTGAAGAGGCGCTGAGTGGTGTAAGCGGCTTAAGTGATATCTCTGCTACTGCGAAAGAAGGTAAAGCGTCAGTGACCGCTGAGCTGCAAAAATCTGCCGATGCGATGGCTGTCTACCAAGATGTAAAGCAAGCCGTTGATCGTATCACAACATTTCCTGAAGGGGCTGAGCAACCACAGATTACATTAGCATCTAGAGATCATCAGGTAGTTGACCTAACTCTTTATGGTGAGGCCAGTCAACAGGTTTTGCAACAATATGCCAGTCAAGTTAGGCGCAAATTATTAGCAAACCCCTCCATTACCAAAGTCGACTTGTCTGGAATGAAAGATTATGAGGTGGAGATAGCATTACCCCTCAGTAGTATCGAGCGATACGGTTTAGGTCCAACTCAAATAGCTGAAATTATTAAGAAAGCGTCAGTAGATGGTGCAGGAGGTAGTCTGTATGCAAACTCTGGCGAGTTAATGCTCAAAGTAGATGAAGAAAAACAGTGGGCAACTGATTATGCGGCTATTTCTGTAAAAACCTTGGCGGATGGTTCTGTCATTAAGCTAAGTGATATTGCGGTCGTTAAAGAAGATTTTGAAGAGTCAGCAGATGCACAAGGTTACAATGGTTTTCCGGCAATTATTGTACAAGTGTATCGGCAAGGGAATGAGTCCCCTATGGCTGTGTCAAGTGCGGTACAGTCATTGTTACCTACTATTCAGGCGGAATTGCCCACTGGCTTAACTTTAAAAGTTACCCGAGACCTGACGGATGTTTTTCAGGAGCGCCTAGATTTATTGTTGGGTAATGCTTTTATTGGTTTGGTATTAGTGGTTATTGTATTGGGGTTATTTTTACAATGGCGTCTGGCCATTTGGGTAACAATGGGGATACCTACGGCATTTCTTGGGGGGATGTTATTGTTACCCGTGATGGATGTTTCAATCAATATGATCTCCATGTTTGCATTTATTTTGGCGCTAGGTATTGTCGTGGATGATGCGATTATTGCTGGCGAAAATATTTATGCTTATCAACAGCAAGGTTACTCTTTTTTTGAAGCGGCTTTGCTCGGTGCTAAATCGGTAGCTATTCCTCTCTCTTGTAGTATTTTAACGAATATTATTGCATTTTCGCCATTGTATTTTTTACCTGGATTTTTAGGGAAAATATTCCAAGTAACGCCTCTCGTTATTGCGGCTGTTTTTATTGTATCTTGGATTGAGGCATTATTTATTTTACCTGCGCATTTGGCAGCGATAAAATCTTCCACAAATTCAAACCCTAGTCTTTTACAGAAAATACAGTTGCGAGTGGATAAAATGCTTAATTATTTTATTCATGGTATTTACGAACGGGTTCTAAGTCGTTGCCTGCAGTATCGTTATTTATCTTTATTGTTGTTTATTTGCATTTCCGGCTTGGTGATGAGTTATTGTGCCAGTGGACGCATGGGGTTTAGTTTAATGCCGCGTGTCCAAAGTGATTATTTACTGGCAACAGCCATTGTACCCATTGGTGCTTCAGCAGAGTTTATCCAGGAGGTAGAGCAGCAAATGGTCAACGGCGCCAAACAGGTAAAACTGCACAATGATGTGATTGACGGCATTAGTACCAAGGTTGAAGAAAATACCATTGAAGTGCGTTTGATGTTGCTTACAGAACAACAAGCAGAGGTGGATTTACAACAATTAACCCAGCAGTGGCGGGCTTTTGTAGGCACTATTCCTGGCTTGGAACAGTTAAAGTTTGAAGCGGATGCTGGGGGACCAGGAAGGGGAGCTGCGCTGACCGTAGAGTTATCTCACCAGGATCAAATAATTTTAGAGCAAGCCGCTCAACAATTAGCTGCTGAGTTAGCAGGATACGCGCAAGTAAAAGACGTCAACGATGGTGTTTTACTAGGGAAGGAGCAATTACGTTTTAGGCTATTACCTGCAGGCGAAAGCCTTGGCTTAACGCCAGAGATGGTTGCTCAGCAAGTCAGAGCCGCGTTCTATGGTGCAGAGGCTTTGCGTCAGCTCCGTGGTGAAGATGAAGTCAAAGTAATGGTTCGTTTACCAAGAGCGGCACGGGAATCACTATCTACATTAAATCAACTAAAACTGCTGACGCCAAGCGGCCACTTTGTGCCTTTAAATCAAGTGGTAAGTGTCAGTAAAAGCCGCAGCTATCAACAAATAACGCGTAATAATGGACAACAAGTATTACAGGTAAGTGCGAATATTGAGCCTATTTCCCATACTCAGCAATTATTAAATACCTTGCAGCAGGAAGTATTTCCTATTCTTAAGCAACAATACCCAAATTTATCCATTAGTTTAAGGGGCAAACAGGAAACTACACAAGACAGTATATCAAGCTTAATTACCAGTAGTATTATCGTACTAATTGTTTTGTATGCAATGCTCGCTATTCCGTTTAATAGTTACAGTCAGCCATTGCTGGTATTAGTGGCAATTCCTTTTGGTTTGATGGGTGCTGTCATTGGCCACATTATTATGGGGGAAAGCTTAAGTATGATCAGCATACAAGGTATGGTGGCATTAAGTGGGGTGGTGGTTAATGATAGCTTGGTATTGATTGACTATGCTAATAAAGTAGCGCGAGAAACGACCAACAAATTTGACATAATTATAGCTGCCGCTAAACGTCGTTTTCGGCCAATTATGATGACAACATTAACTACATTTGTGGGATTGGCACCTATGATGTTTGAAACGGCGGCACAAGCGAAGTTTTTAGTACCAATGGCTATCTCGCTTGGTTTTGGGGTCTTATTTGCAACAGCCATATGCTTATTACTTCTGCCATGTATGTATATCATTTTGGAAGATGCGAAACATTTGATGAAACGGGTGCAACGCCTCACCGGGAGGAGGGCAGTTGCCCAAGTCTCAGGGACTATTGCATAAACTGAGAGGGAAAATTTTAAAATAAATATATGAGGAGGAACGTTAGTAACGTCCTCCTGTTTCAACAGTGTCTAAAACACCATCGCGAAAAATTAAAAACTTTAAAAACTGACCTTTTTTGCCATAGGTCCACTTTTCTACGATGACCTCTTTTTTAGAAATATGAGTTCTGCCCGTGGTTTCATTATAGTCGGGGTTGGTGTAACGAATATGAGCTCGCTCTTCTGTTACGCGGGTACCTAAATATTCTTTTTGTAAAGGCTCGCCACAGGTTAACAACACTTTAGTTGTTGAATCTCCCGATTTAACCAGTTTACTGCCACAGCGCATAGTGTCACTGTAGGTGTTGGCTGAAAAACCTATGCACACAGCTAACGCCAGTAAGCTGAGTGATTTGCTGATACTTTTGCTGATCATAGGGAACACCTACTTATTGTTTAAAAAGTGATCTAAGTTTAGCGTAAACAAAGACTTGGGGGAACCCGATTCATGTAACTTTGCAAAGCTTGCCTGCTTTTTAGACAGCGAGTAATCATTTTTTTCTAAAAAATAAGGAGGTTAGTGCTTTCGTTTTCTTATAAGCCAACACGTGTTTGAATAAAAACATCTCCAACAATAATTGACGAGATTATATTGCTAAAATTATGCTTGGTTAAGCACTGGTTGCTGGCTTTTTTTATTAATTTTTTTCCTGAAAAATTATCATTTGTAAACAAGCTGACTTTAAAACCCTCAGGGATAAAAATTCCAGAAATACTGTTGTCGTTGATACCTAGGCTCTATATGGATTCCTAGGGGGTTATATCAATAGCTCTACTAGATCATTAAGTAAGCTTTTTCCTCGGCACTTTATATTGTACACAAACTCAAATAATGCTAAATAAAAAGGTAGTTTTTCTTGAGAAATACCTCGATGAGGTCTTAACCATGAGCGTAGTAATGACCAACAACCTTCAATGGTGTTAACATGTACTTCGTGAAAACCATCCCCATCTTCATCACGAGCATACTCCCCTTTCCCATGACAAACGGTT
>NZ_AUAF01000027.1 GCF_000428585.1 Zooshikella ganghwensis DSM 15267
AAAGAGTTGGGGATATCAACATAAAACCGTTTGTCACGGGAAAGGGGAGTATGCTCGTGATGAAGATGGGGATGGTTTTCACGAAGTACATGTTAACACCATTGAAGGTTGTTGGTCATTACTACGCTGATGGTTAAGACCTCATCGAGGTATTTCTCAAGAAAAACTACCTTTTTATTTAGCATTATTTGAGTTTGTGTACAATATAAAGTGCCGAGGAAAAAGCTTACTTAATGATCTAATAGAGCTATTGATATAACCCCCTAGGAATCCATATAGAGCCTACATCAAAAAGCTTACTGTTTGCTGGTAATGCTTCAAAGAGATAACCCTGATAAACACAAATATTATCTACTTGGTGTCGGGCAATATTTTCTTTGCAGTTTGCAATGGCTACTGGGTCAATATCACAAGCAACGACTTTTCTGGCCCCCTGAAATACTGAGTAAAGCGCTAAAATACCACTACCAGTTCCAAGATCAAGCACAACTTTTTCAGAGAGGTCAGGCAGTTTAGTTAATAGAAAACTAGTAGAGTGGGTCAGCTCCGTGCTTGGACAAAAAACTTGTTGATAAACAATGATGGGAATATTGGCAACGCTATAACTTTTAGTGAAGCGCTGTTGATTCGCTGTGAGCCAGAGTTGGCAATAGGTTTCTTGAGAAATATTTTCTGGAATACGCACGATTGCTCCCTGTGATTAATCAGGTGCTTTCTTTGATTCCATTTTGACTATTAGGGTTAGATTAGGAGAAAGGAGATAACCAGGGAAAGATAAAATATGAATAAAAAAATAACGGATGGAGTAATAGACTTCACCCGCTTTAATATATTTGACCTAACAAATGAACACCATTATGTAATCACATTTACTTGGAAATTACAAATGAGGTGGCATAAAAATACGTAAGCAAAAAAAAGAGGGGCAAATGCCCCTCAAAGGTTAATGCTCCAAGTAGTTATACGAGTTGGTTACTCATTTCTTTGGCAAATGCTTCAGCATTTAAGCCAACAAGTAAGTGCAATTTGTTGTTATCAAGTTTAACAACCCCATTTGCACCAGCTTGTTCAAGGGTAGCTGTATCAACAGCGTTACCATCTTTTACTTCTATCAGTAGACGTGTTGTTGCACAGCATTCAACGTTACTGATATTGGAGGCTCCCCCCAACGCTAGAATAAAGTTTTTAACTTTTTCTGGTACGCTGGGGTCATGCGCCTTTGGGCTGGTGGGTACTCCTTCAGCTGAAGTTGCAGCTACAGGTGTAACAACTTCATCATCGGCTGATGAGTTTTTCAGATATTCTTCCATATCTGTCTTGAAGTTCTCAGACTGAGGACCAAAGATTGCTTGAACCCCGTTACCGACTACAACACAGCCAGCAGCACCTAAGGCTTTTAGTTTAGCTTGATCAACTTTCGCTACATCGTTGACTGAGATGCGTAGACGAGTGATACATGCATCAAGGCTGGTGATGTTTTGTCTACCACCGAAAGCGATAACAAGCTGTTTAGAGAAGGCAAAGGCTCCATCTGCATGAGCTTCTTCCAGAGTATGCCCCACAACTTCATCTTCACGACCAGGTGTTTTCAAATTAAATTTGACGATTACTGTGCGGAATACGAAGTAGTAAACAGCTGCCCAGAGAGGTCCAATTACTAAGAACCACAGTGCATTTGAAGATTGATTAAACAGTACTATGTAATCAATCAAGCCATGAGAGAAGGTAGTACCGTGTTTGATACCCAGAGCGATACAAGTGTAGAAAGCTGCACCAGCTAATAAAGCATGGATAGCATATAGAACAGGAGCAACAAACAGGAAGGCAAACTCGATAGGCTCAGTGATACCTGTCAGGAATGAAGTCAACGCGGCTGACATCATGATACCGCCAATTTTGGCACGGTTTTCAGGCTTAGCGGTATGCCAAATAGCAATAGCAGCTGCAGGTAGACCCCACATTTTGAACAGATAGCCACCCGCTAAGTTTCCTGCGGTTGGATCATAAGCGATATAACGGTGGATTTCACCACGAACAGTTTCACCTGCGCTGTTAACAAACTCACCCACTTCGAAGAAGAAAGGTACGTTCCAGATATGGTGTAAACCGAAAGGAATTAATGAGCGCTCGACAACCCCGTAGATGGTGAAGGCAAGTCCAGGGCTTTCACTCGCTGCCCAGTGAGAGAAGCTCTTGATCGCGCCGCCAATGGGAGGCCAAATGAAGCTTAAGACTGCACCTAATGCGATGGCAGCAAATGCGGTCACGATTGGCACAAAGCGCTTACCGGCAAAAAAGCCTAAGTACTGGGGAAGCTTTATGCGGTAGAACTTGTTGAATAAGCCTCCCGCAATACCACCTATGGCTATACCACCAAATACTCCAGTATCTATGGAGTTGATCCCCATAATGGCTTTGGTTTCAACACCATTAGCACCAGAGATAACACCCATCGTACCTAGAAGTACAGCATACCCTACAACGGCTGCTAGAGAGGCAACCCCGTCATTCTGGGTTAAGCCTAATGCTACACCAATGGCAAAGATTAGTGGCAGGTTGCCAAAAATAGCGCCACCCGCTTGCTCCATTACACTGGAAAGCATTTCTGGTAACCAAGTGAAATCTGCGGCACCGACGCCTAACAGAATACCTGCTACCGGTAGTACTGATACTGGTAGCATCAGCGCCTTACCGATCTTTTGCAAGAATGCAAAAGAAGACTTGAAGTCAATCATTGTGTCCTCCTTCCTTTTTCAAGGAAACTGCTTTTTTATTTAAATTGTTTTGTACTGCTCATTTCATTTTTCTAAATTAATTTTTCTTACTTCGGCTGCAGACTCTAGATTGAGGGCTTTCTCTGCTAACTGCTGACAGTAAGCAAGTTTGAGGCCTCGAATCTGAGCTTTTATTTCAGGTATACAAGGAACACTGACACTCAACTCATCAACACCTAGCCCGACAAGTAGAGGTACTGCCTGAGGATCAGAGGCAACAGCACCACATACTCCTACCCATTTGCCATGCTGGTGAGCACCTTCAACCGTTTGTTTTACCAGGCGCAAAATACCTGGATGGAGGCTATCAATTTTCGCTGCCAGTTCAGGGTGTCCCCGATCCATCGCGAGGGTGTATTGAGTAAGGTCGTTGGTGCCGATTGAGAAAAAGTCAACTTCACGGGCAAACTGCTCTGCCATCACTGCAGTAACAGGCACTTCAACCATGATTCCTATTTCAACGGAGCCAACATTTAGTTTCTCTTGTTCTTCCCGAATCATTGCTTTTGCTTGGCGGAGTTCGTCAAGGTTAGCAATCATTGGAAACATAATGCGCATCTTACAGCCGTTAGCGGCTTTTAAGATTGCCCGAATCTGAGTACGGAGAATATCTGGGTAGGCAAGGCCAATCCGGATACCACGCTGTCCCAAAAAGGGGTTTTCTTCGTCAGGTAAGCGCAGGTAGGGTAGGGGTTTATCACCACCTACATCCAGCGTACGGATGATAAGTGGACGATTCTTTCCAAGGGTATTAGCGATGTTGCTATAAATAGTGAATTGGTCTTCTTCACTAGGCTCGGTAGTGCGGTCAAGATAAAGAAACTCAGAGCGTAATAGACCAACGCCTTCACCGCCCATTTTAACGGCTTCAACAGCTTCCTGCTCATTACCAATATTAGCCGCCACTTCAATACGGTGGCCATCAGTGGTTACTGCAGGGTCATTTGCTGCTGCTAAGTCTGCTTGACGCTTCTTAGCAATAGCCTTTTTGCGGGCAATAGCTTCATCAATTGTTGCTTGATCAGGGTTTAGGCGAAGCTCACCTTTACCACCATCTAAGATCGCTGGAGTGTTGTTAGCCACTTCAAGTAAGCGTTCATTCAGACCAGCAACATAGGGCACATCTAGAGAGCGGGCAATAATCGCTGCGTGTGAGGAGGTTCCACCCAGTACGGTACAAAGTCCAATAACTTTGCTACGGTCTAAGTTTGCGGTGTCGGATGGCGTTAAGTCCTCTGCGACTAAGATAGCATTCTCAGGTAGCTCTATATGGCTTTCTTCTTCACCCAGTAGGCAACTCAGTACCCGACGACCAACATCTCTTAAATCGTTAGCACGCTGAGCCATTAAGTCATTGCTAAGAGAGGACAGTACTTTAACATGCGTATTGACAGCACCTTGCCAGGCAAAAGCAGCACTTTTGCTTTGGTCAATAGCGTCATTAGCGATATCAAGTAAATCAGGGTCATCTAACAGCTCACAATGGGCTTCAAATATTTTGGCATTTTCAGCATCACCATCGGCAGCCATTTTGTGCTGGAGAGCTAAAAGCTGTTGCTTACTATGCTCAATAGCCGTTTGTAACATTTGACGTTCAATAGCAGGTGCTTCACCTCTTTCTGGAATGTCAAATTGTTGCTGTTTTTTCTGAACGATAAAGCCATGAGCCAGGCCTGGAGAGGCGCTTACTCCACATAGCAGGTTAGGATCATTGCTGGTTTCAGGGAGAGGTTTGACACCATGTGGTACCCGCTTTTTCTTAACAGGTTCCGCACCTTTTTCTCCCAGCCCGTCTAACATGGCATTCTTGACTTCTGCTAAGGCTGCTTCAGCATCTTCACCAGAGGCAGAAAGGTAAACGATTTCATTGTTGCCAACATCCAGTCCCATAATGGCTACAACGGACTTGGCATTAGCTTGCTGGTCTCCTTTATGGAGATGAACGGCTGACTTATATTTTTTAGCAATACTGCTAAGCACTGCCGCGGGGCGGGCATGCAAGCCAGAAGGGTTAGGGATTAGAAAAGACTCAGTAGTAACCGTTTCACTAGGAGCTGCGGCGGCAGATTCAGTATATTCTCCTAGATGAAGAGTTAATACGGTGTCACGGTTAGCTTCAACAGGACCTTCGGCGTATTGAAACTTAGCCACCTGATCACTATTTGTGATAACAATTTGAGTGAGTAGGCTTGCAGCTTTAGTCGCTACAATATCCATATCAAACTCAATCAGAGCATCACCTGCTTTTACTTTATCGCCTTTTTTTACGAGCGGTTTAAAGCCTTCTCCTTTCAGCATTACCGTTTCCAAGCCGATATGTATCATGACTTCGATACCGTCGTCAGTGGCAATGGTGACTGCATGATTTGCTGAGTGAAGCTGACTTATTTCACCTCTACAAGGTGCCAGTAAGCAATTAGTGACAGGGTCAATTGAAATACCATCGCCAACCATTTTTTGTGAAAACACAGGGTCTGGTACTTCGGTAATGGGAAGTAAATATCCCGTAAAGGGGGCTTTAAGGACAATTTTCTTGGCAGAAACTGCTTGGGGCATTATTAACATCTCCTTCCATACCCACACGGATTAAAAGCCATTTTTGGGCAAGGCATGCTGCGGATATTGTTATATACAGTCTTGATTGCTGCTTAATTTAGTAAATTCAGTGTAGGCACCGTTACCCTTAAAATACTTGATTTATCGCAATTAAGCAGGATGAGCTAAGAAACAAAGTGTAAGGATATACTCAACTAAACTTAGCTTTGTAACAGAAATATTACAAAGGAAGACAAAGCATCTTTTTTGTTGCTTAGAAGATGCTAACGTAAAAAAGGCGAGGTATTTGTAAAGATATATTTAATTTAACAATGGATGAAATAGATGAAAACTTAGTGCTTATCTAAAACAGGTCCATAGCAGTTTTTCTAGGGAAGTGAAGCGTGATGTAGAGTAATGTACCTTCCTTCACTAACGCAATAAGGGATTAGCGAACAGCTATTGGTTGAATTCACGAAACAGTAACGTAGATCTACTGATCCAGAAAGTAGTTTTATAATGGATTAATTGATACAGAAATAACTATACATAAGCTGTGGCATAGCGTAGAAAAAGAAGAAAGGAAGTAAAGCACCTTGCACGGACA
Source organism: Zooshikella ganghwensis DSM 15267 (assembly GCF_000428585.1). Classification (GTDB taxonomy): domain Bacteria; phylum Pseudomonadota; class Gammaproteobacteria; order Pseudomonadales; family Zooshikellaceae; genus Zooshikella; species Zooshikella ganghwensis. Next base: position 5,917 of record NZ_AUAF01000027.1, read on the forward strand.
GATTGACTGAAATGTAAGTGGAGGAAGCCTTTTTATGTCAGTAGTGGAAAACAAAAATGCAATTGTTACAGGGGCTGGAAGTGGTCTAGGCTCTGCGCTAACAGCACAGTTAACCACCCAGGGTTATCATGTAGCTGCGTTAGGACGAACTGAGAGTAAGCTTGAGAAGCTAGCAGCACAGTATAAGCAGGTTACTCCCTTTCAAGTGGATTTATCGTGTGAAAAGGATGTGAAGCAAATATTTTCTACACTGGCTAATTGGCAAGCGCCATTTACTAAGGTTTTTTGCTGTGCAGGTTCGGGCAAGTTTGGTCCCATAGGGGAGTATAATCAAGCAGCGATACAACAAATGGTAAATGATAATTTGCTCAGCATGATGCTAGTAGCACAAGCTGCAATAGGTTTAATGTGTCGTCAGCATAGAGCAGGAGTACTGATAAATGTGATGTCCAGTGCTGCTCAAATAGGAAAAGCCAATGAAACAGTCTACTGTGCAATGAAGTGGGGATGTCGAGGCTTTACTGAGGCCTTACGAGCTGAACTTGCTGATACTAATATAAAAGTAGTGGGTGTGTATCCCAGTGGTATGAAAACAGACTTTTGGCAAGCGCATAGCGTTAACCACGATCAGTATTCACACTATATGAATCCTGATGAGGTAGCGAGTGTAATTATGGCAAATTTACAGGAAATGCATAGTTGTTACACGGCAGATATAGTCATTAATAAACAAAAGCGGTAAATTCTTAGTTGTTGAACAGGGACGTCTACTTACCACAAAAAATTGAAAATAGGGAAGACTCTCATTATGTCTGCATTATCAGTGGCCCTTCATGCACTTTTTAATGATGACGTCACACGTAACCGCGTGGCAGTGCTTTTACATCAGTTACAGCATAAAAACAGTTCAGAAAAAACAAACCCTCGTCCTCTTGAAATTGCTGAGGTACCTTGTCCGGATTGCATAGAGTCAGTAGGAGAGAGTGGTTTGACATGTATTTGGTGGGAGTTGGACAGTGGTCGAATTGCTTCAAGTGATTTAATTCAAGCGCTAGCAAAGGCAGGTGCTCAGCGTTTTTTTTCATACTTTAATGCTATTGAATATGAGCCAGAAGAATATGGTAATGACTTCTTCTTTACATTAGCGGGTGATGGCGTTCATGTTCTGGAGGGAGAGTTACAAGACTTGTTTCATCGTCTGGATCATGCTCGAGAACAAAATCTGTCGCCACAAGCCGTATTGTTAAAAATTCTGCCAGAGTTGGCGATCCGTGTGAATGAAGGCTCGGTTTATTTGGGGCGAGCAGTTCAGGTATAGACTTGGCATACAGCCTTTCATAAGAGGGTAGGAATTTATTATTAGCCTCTTTACAATGCGCGCCATAATAACCGTGACGAGGTTATGTCTTACGTGTCAGTGACACAATGGTAAGTCATTAATCATGGAGCAATGCATGTCTTGCAAGAAGAAAGTTTTTATCGCTTATACTGGTGGCACCATTGGTATGAAAAAGACGGTCAGTGGTTGGGCACCGGCACCGGGTTTTTTAGCTGAGATGATGCGAAATAACCCGGTTTTTCATAGTGATATTATGCCTCAGTATGACATCTACGAATTTTCACCCTTGTTAGACTCGTCAAATATGACTCCACGTAACTGGATGATGATTGCTGAAGAGGTAGCACAGCGCATTGATGACTATGATGGGATTATTGTTTTGCATGGTACGGATACAATGGCATATAGTGCATCTGCACTATCCTTTATGTTGGAAAATTTACATAAACCTGTCGTATTTACAGGTTCGCAGATACCTATGGTTGAACCTCGGACAGACGCAATCCGTAACTTAACCAATTCCCTCCTCATCGCAGCTCATGAATCAATTCCTGAAGTATCACTTTACTTTGATCAGTATTTATACCGTGGTTGTCGTGCAGTTAAAGCGCATTGTGATAATTTGTCAGCCTTTGCTTCGCCCAATTATCCTCCATTGGCTGTTGCCGGTATCAATATTGAAGTTAACCAACAACTAGTTCGCGCAGAGCCAACAATTGAACATGGTGGCTTAAGCCTACACAAAGAGATGGATCCTTATGTAGGGATTCTTTGGCTTTTTCCTGGAATCACGGCAGAGGTCGTCAGTAACTTTTTACAGGCTCCCCTCAAAGGGGCAGTGATACAAGCCTATGGTGTGGGTAATGGGCCTAGTGCAGATCCTCAGTTTGTGGCAGCACTGCAAGAAGCACATCAACGAGGTGTGGTATTAGTTGATTGCACGCAGTGTTGGTCGGGACGTGTAAATATCACAGGTTATGCGACAGGAACAGGTATGGCTGCTGCGGGGGTGGTGAGTGGCTATGATATGACGCCTGAAGCAGCGCTCACAAAATTATTCTACTTATTTGGTAAAGGTTATTCATCTCAGCAAGTAGAGCAGTTAATTCAACAGGATTTAAGAGGCGAGTTGACAGCGCACCTTTAAATAACAACTTAGCCACAAGCACTGATATTAACTATTTAAGCAAGTTATTAAGTATCAAGGCTAAAATGTGGAATTTACGACAGTTTTTTCCTACAACTTATGAAATACTGACACGCGTAGTACTACTACTGAATTATAAAGATAGTGAGTGAAGGGTATATAAACAAAGCTGTATAAAAAGCTGTAATAAGTTGCCTGCACACTTTTAAAAATTCAATGGTAGTAAAACTGCGTGGTTACATGTTCAACATCAGGGATGAAGCCACATACTATATTATTGCCAACAAGGATGACGATAAAAATTAAATGCTGGCAGGGGCGGGTGGCGTTTTACCTGGGTTGGTTTCATGTATTCAATATGGACTTTTTACCTTGAGATAGGATCATGAAAAAACAACTTGCCAGCTTTGTGGTTATTGCTGTAGCACTTTTGAGTGCATCAACAGTACAGGCTGGGATTATTCGAAATGGTGGTTTTGAGTCAGCAGATATAGATGATGGCTGGTATTATGATGCTAACCCGGAACCAGTAGCTGCTGTTAAAGATGTAATATCGCAAGATGGAAGGCATTACAAAGCTGTGGAAGGGGCGTATATGGCTAGCCTGCCTACTAGCAGTGCCTTACTCAACAATATGCTGACGTGGCATGCTGGTGATAAGCTTCAGTTTAAATGGTTAATTACTGATGCCAATGTCGCAGCTACTTTTCTTATGCTGGACAATGGTATATCGGTATCTGAACGCTTAGATCTGACAGGTGAAATTGGAAAATGGCATACATTTACATACACCTTTGACAGCGATGGAACCCCTTTTAACCAGGCATTTGGCTATCAAGGATTTGGTATGCCTGGTAAAGGCCAGTTACTCATTGATGAGGTACAGTTGCTCACCGCAAGTGTGGTCAGTGAACCATTGAGCTTAGGCCTTATGCTGTCAGTTTTGTTGGTTTGGTGTCCTCAGCGGAAAAAAGCCTGTATGCAGTAAGTGTTACATGTAAATGTTATATAGTAGAGCAAGGTGTATTTGCAATACACCTTGTTTTTATAGCTTGCTGTTACAGCCAATAGGATTAAATAAACTTTTAAGAGGATATATCGGCTTTATTTACTTAGCCGACGAAGAGCATTACCGGTCAGCGCATAATGTAAATGCCCCGATGCTTTAGTAGCTCCAATGGCTTTATAAAAGCTAATAGCCGGGTCATTCCAATCAAGTACACTCCATTCCATACCGGCGTAACCGCGCGATAAGCAAACTCTCGCTAGTGAAGTAAACAGATGTTTACCTATACCGTTGCCACGAAACTCAGGGAGAATAAAAATATCTTCTAAATAGATATAACGCTTCCCTAAAAATGTACTGTATAAGGTTTGAAATAAAGCAAAACCAGCAGGTTGACTTTGATTAAATGCAAGAATTGTTTCTGCAAGAGGAGACTCTCCAAATAAGCAGTCATGCAGGTTTTCTGGCTTAGCGATCATATCATGTGGGCGCTGCTCATAGTCAGCTAAGCCTTTAATCATGGAGTGAATAAGAGGGATGTCTTCTGGTTTTGCCCAGCGCAGTGATATTCGAGAATCATCAAGTTGAAAAGATGAACTCACAAGTAAACTCCTAACCGTTTCATTTATCTTCTTTTTACATAGATCTTACCAGTAAGACGTATTCGCGCCATAAAAACATTATCAAAGTAGTGAATCTAAATGTAATATAGACCATCCTAACATTTTAGATACCCATTAAAATCAACAAATAAACCCTTTAATATTGATCACGTTGATAAAAGCGTAGCTCCAAAGGTCTATACCAATCCATTAGCTGAGAAGGTACCCGAGCATTATAGCCCAGCAGTTGCTTTGCATTTTCTGACAAGCTTAAACAAAAGTCATATCCTAAAGCTCGACAGTAATCAAACTGAGGCTTAATAAAGGAGCGAGTAAATGTAAGTGTAGCTGCACGACGAGGTAAATTTGTGATATTTTCTCCAGCACAATGCCACAAATATCCATCAAAAAAAAGCATATCACCTTGTTTTGGTAATAGCAGCTCTGCAGTCTTAAAAAAAGTTTGACTATCAGGCATAGCCTGATTCATTTTAGCTTTAGGTAATATATAAGTACCTCCGATATCTGATGTAAAAGTATCAAGAGGTATAAGCACATTAAGCATAGCGGGAAAGGGTAAATAATTTAACTTTGAGTCCTGATGAATATTTCTAACATAAACGTCATGATTATTATCAAAAATACTGAATGAGTTTAAAACACAAGGCCCTCCAAGAAGCTTGGTTAATAATGTTAAAGGTAAACTATCAAGTAATGACAAAAAAGGAAAACCAAAAATAATAATGTGATGACAAACCCCATCACCCCGTTGATCATAGTTAGCATGCTGGTGAATTTTTTTATAAACAGGCTTAACTCTTTCATAACCTTGGGTTAACTTAAAAGTAGTATCCTCCTGAAGACAGTCTCTTAATATAAAAAAACCATCATCATTAAATTTTTTTTGGTTAACATCTAAGCATTGTTCATCATCAGCCATAAAATATTCCTTGTTAAAAAATTATTTATTTATTGGTAATGATTGTTCAAATTCATAAAATTGATCCCGAGTGATACCTACTAGACATTTGTCCCAATATTTACCCTTTCTGTAGTACCATTGTTTTCTTTTACCTTCAAGGCACCAACCACATTTTCCAGTATAAAAAGCAAGAGAGTGGTTGTTATATTCAACTATATCTGTATCAATACGCTGTAACCCTAGTTCATTAAACGCAAACTTCATCAATGTATATAACGCATCAAAGCCAATACCCTGACCTCTATTTTTAGTACTTCCAATCAATAATCCATGAAAGGCATTACGATTTTTAAGATCTATGTTAGATAAGCTAGTAGTGCCTACTAAATTATTTTCATTGCTCCTTAACTCAATAGCAAAAACTACTCGCTGCTTATCAGATGCTAACGATTCCCACCACTGATATATAGAGTCTTGTGTATAAGGAAAGTGCCAGCCTGCTAACCATTGCCATATTTCAGGATCATTGCTCCACTGGTGTAATAACAATAAATCATCTTTTTCAATAGCACGCAGTGTTACTAAATTACCCACTAAATTCATAAACCAAACTCCATAATTAATTGGTATATTTTTGCCAAATCATGTTCAGTGTAACGCTGATCAACGGGAAGACAACAAAGCTTACTAATAAGCTCCTTTTCAAAGGAAGGAAGTACAGAGGTGTCAAGTCCAGGCCAATATGTAGGTAGATAAACACGATTCTGAATTAAAAAAGACTTTAACTTTGGTGTATGAACAAGCAATGGATAACATAGAGCAGCACATGTCTGCTGAGGAATAACGATACGATTGATTGACTGCAAATGCTGGCTCCAAAACTCGAAGTTATCTTCCCGTCGCTTTTGAATACTTGAGTAGTCAATAGCACATAGTAATGTCTTGGTTAACTGAGACATTTGCTGGAGAGGAGCTTGTCCTAACTGTTTTTCATGTGCCTGGTAGTCAGTAAAGGCTGCTTCAGATCCTAAATCAATTTGTTTTAATAAATAATCACATGTTGACCATGAAGTTGCTTGAGGTAATAACTTAAACTGTTGTGACTCCATATTTCCAGCTAACCAAGCACCATCAGGAACCCCCAAAAATTTTCTGGGTGAATAAATAGTAGCCGCTTTCAAGCTTGGAGTACTAAACAGTGCATGACAATTATCAATAATACACTGCTCTTCTGAAAAATGATTAAATAATGTTTTTTCATACTCACTATATATACCAAAGTAATTGATCCAAAGTAAGCCACTTTGGTCAGTAAGCCTGGGAAGTGGAGTAATGTTAAATGATGGAGTCAATGAGTAAAACTCTAACTTAATAGGTAACCTATTAAGCCAATTTATTATCTCAGGACAAATAAAATGTGGTAACCAAAGTTCTTTCCAACGTTTTTGCTTTACTACCCAATACACAGCGTGCCGTGCTAAATGAAAGCTGAGAAGGTCATCATAAAGCATGCTCGAGGTATGCCTTAACTCAAACCCCAAATAGCCACCAAAGGATAATTTACTACTCATAAAGGCTATAGTGCGATAAAAAACCAATAGTATCTTCAATGGAGTTGTTCATAAGTATATCCAAAATTGATAAGTTATCGATAAAGGCTTGAGTGTGATTGAATTGTTTATAGTTAAATAGTTTTTTCTCTAAAAAAAGTAATTTAATACCGCTTTTTTTAAAGGATGATGACTTATAGAGTTTGTAACCACCAGACATATTAATATAACATTGAGCATCAAGTTGATGACAAATATCTAGGATTTTATCCTCTCCATTTAATGTAATATCGTGCTCAATATCTGATGAGTAGATAATTTTCTTTTTTATGTTTAATAAAGTTAGGATTTTATTAAGTGTAAAGTAAATATAATCAACCAAATAATCAGAAGAGTATTCCAGACATGCATATAGAGTGGAGCTGACCTGACTAATATATGGTGCACGAGCATAGCTTTGAAAAAGAGTTTTTGATACTTTACGTTTATTGTTGCTGACTAACTTTATGTCTTTAATCAAGGAATAGCTACTTGCATGACTTATAGGTAATGTAACCCATTGTGGATTTCCATTTATAATAAATCTATTTCGGTTGATCCAACCTTGCTTTATGTAGGTAACAGTATCGTATAAAACAAACACATCTACAGCATTTATTAACTGCCAGTAACCTATATAAGGTAACCAATAAGGCTGCATAATAGCGACTGTTTTCATTATCTATAAATCTGTACTGTTGTTTACAAATATTATAGTTCAGTAGGCATTATCGTATACTTCTTATGTACTGCTTTAATACTAAATGCTGTTTTTTTGAACAAAAAATACTAAAGAGTAATCACTAGCGTTCCGTTCTTGTCATTTGTTATCCATGACACAATCAAAATTCCAGTACATATGTACCTTAAAATGTGCAACTTAATGTGTTATCGGATACAAAATAACAAGTATTTCACAGCATTTACAATATATAGATTACATTTTTTTTGTGATTTGATTAACTTGCCAAGTCAGTGTCGCCTACTTACTTATATTAGCTCTATGTAGAATAGACTTAGGTTGGCACTCTTTTCTAGATATTTACAAGCCCAAAATACTCCTAACGATGTGTTAAATCGTTAACAAAGGGTATAGATAGAAATAGCAGGAATTGCATCATGGTACATAAATCAATATCCACAGTGTTATTAGTGGGTCTTAGTCAGTTATCTGTAGCAGTATGGGCTGCTAACCAGGCACCTGAAGTGCGCGGTCAAAGTGAAACCATTCGTCAAGCAGGTAAGCATCAAAGCTGGGTATGGGGACAAGACCCAGAAGGTCAAACACTGACATTTGAAATCGTCAAACCTGCACGGCATGGTAAGGTTACATTAGACCCAAAACTTGGTCGTTATACCTATGAGCCAAGTCAGTCCACAGATTATGACGAGTTTTCTTTTCGGGTATTTGATGGACAGCAATGGTCTGCATCAGCACCCGTCCAACTTAACTTTACGGTTAAGCAAACCAATAAACCAACCACCCATACGAAACAGCCAGAACAGCCCACCAACCCTAAACATACAAACAACACTAATAACAGTAACAACCAAGCACCTGAAGCAAGGGGGCAGGCTGAACAACTGACGTCTTTTGCTCCTCATCACAGCCATGTCTGGGCTCAAGATAAAGACCGGGATCAAATGACTTTTCAGGTAGTACAAGCACCTAAACATGGAAAGCTTAAACTTGACCGTAAAACCGGTCGCTATACCTATACTCCTCAAAGTAACCAAGCGAATTATGATGAATTTAAGTTTCAAGTGTCGGATGGTCAAAGCACATCTAAAATTGCCACCGTACAATTGATGCTTAATTATGTAGACCGCAAACCTACACAACCTGTATCGCCCACGACACCCACCACCAATAATCCAAATACCCCAAAACAACCTACGACACCTGTTGCTAAAAAACCAACAACAAAACAGCCAACAGAACCTAAGCAGCCTACAGTTGGTAATAAATCACCAAATAAACCATCAACACCTACTACCAACCCCCCCGAAAAACCTATTGACCAGTATCGATCAAAAGACGATTTCTCTGCCAATGTAAAAGAAGTGCTAAGTAATGACTTTTTTTCTCCAACATTTAACCATGGTGCCACTAATCGCTTGCATGATGTAGCACTTGCTATCGACTTTCTTGCACGCAACGGTGATACCACAGATGGTGATTTAGACAAATTGCTCTATTACATCCGTGCCTTCAATTACTATGGCAATATGAAGGAAATACCTGTTGCAGATTTAGCGTTACTTAATAATGCGCTTCTGGCTGTAACACAAATGTCGGACTTTTATACTAACCAGGAATCTGCAGCTGCCGTTCAAGAAGGTTACGTTGTCGCACTAAGCGGTTTATTCCGACAAGCTCGCATCGCAGAACAACTCTTATCACATATTGATGTTGTTGCTCAGCTATTGACTCATTTTCAGCAGGACGGCATCAGTAAGATTAAGCGCCATGCCGACAGCATTTTCGAGACCCTTAATATTGTTGATGAGTTGGGTTATCACTCGAAAAATATGCGCGAAACTGCTTATAAGTCAGTGAAAGAAAAGGTTAAACAAGCCAATCTGGCGGAGCTTGTTGCTACACTAGGGGGGAGCGAACAAGGGCTTTGGCAAGGTAAAGATGCATTTGTACTCTTTAATGCCATTGAAGCTCTGGGAAATTTGTATTTACGTGATGATTCCGACTGGAATAAACAACTTGATAATTATGCAGCAAATTTAGTACGCCAATATCAACACTATGCAGACCAGGAAGAGTTAAAAAGTAACTTTTACGTCTACTACGTAAATAAAACACGTTATTATGATCGTAATACTACGGCAGAGGAAGCTTGCGAAAAAGACTTCTCTGGTCTGTGTCATATATACAAAGTTGATGAAATACTACCCGTTGAGCATACCTGTAGCTCCACACTTAAAGTCAAAGCGCAAGAGTTAACCACAGCACAACTGGGCTACATCTGTAGTGAACTAAAAGATATGGAAGCCACCTTCCATCAGAAGTTCACCAGCTCAACTAAACAGCAGCCTGTTGCTGATGACTATAACTCAAACTTAGAGCTGGTGATTTTTGACAGTCCAGATGACTGGCATAAATACGGTGGTGTGCTTTTCCAGGTGTCCACTGACAATGGAGGTATCTATATAGAGGGTGATCCTTCTAAAAAAGGTAATCAGGCACGTTTCTATGCTTATGAACGCCATGACTTAAGTGAATGGCAAGTCTGGAATTTACGTCATGAATATGTGCACTATCTGGATAGCCGTTTCAACCAGTATGGTCGTTTTGGTCATCACCCACTGCAATTGACCACCTGGTGGGCAGAAGGCTTGGCAGAATATATGGCCCATGGTAAAAGCAACAAACGTGGTATGAGTGTTATGCAACGTTATACACCTGCACGCCGTCCAGGTTTTACCGATATCGCACAAACGTCGTATGATCAGGGTGATGATATGGTCTATCGCTGGTCTTACTTACTCCACTGGTATTTAGATGAAAACACTCCTACACAATACTTAGATCTGGCCAGTGCTTTACGTGAAAAAGACTCAGCAATCTACAAAGAGCGTTTAGGAAAATTGGGTGAACACTTTGGTGATAAATTCACTACGTGGCGCGATAGCAAACTTACACAATCAAGTCCTATGATTGCAGCTGACCGTTATGTAGCCAGTGATTTACAAGCGGCAACCATTTCTCACAAACGGGATAGTTTAGCGCATTCTCCACTACAGCAACGTCGCTATAGTACAGCAAGACCTCCACGCCGTAACTAACGTGTTTTAAAGCAACAATAAAAGGCGGTTGCAGCTTACCTGCAGTCGCCTTTTGCTTTTTAGAGTGGCAGTAGACCTAAATTGGGGCTACGTGTTAATGCCACAGCCACTATATAAAAAAAGGCTAAATATGCACCAATAAGTGCAAACAGCCTTAGCTGATAGGTTTTACCTCGTTTTAACGCAACTGTACCTAATAGAATATAAACAATTAATGCACAGACTTTTGCCGTTAGCCAGCCATAAACAAAAGGATACTGATGAAGTATTATCATCAAAACGATGGCACTCACTAACAACACTGTATCAATAATGTGTGGTAAAATTCGTGCTATACGGCTATTGAGCCAAGGCGATACCGTCAGCATGCCATAGGCTCGTACACTGAATGAAATAAAGGTTAGGACCACACAGGTTAAATGAATATGTTTCCACAAAAGGTAACTCATTAATTCGCCTTAGCTTCACTTTACTGATATAAAAAGCGTCTGATTTAGCCGTATACAACATGCTCATGACAAATATGTCAATCCATCAAAACAGATACAAGAGGCAATATGGTTAAGTGGATCCTAGGTATCTTGCTTGTCATTGTGGTATTAGCAGGTATTGGTGTTTGGTGGTTTACGTCCTGGATTAAAAGTCAGGAAGATGACTTTACTGAGATGATGGATTATGCAACTCAATTTGCAGAAAACCGTACAGCATCAGACTGTGCAACAGAGTCTGCCAAGCAAGCTGGTGATTGTGGTTCATTTGGTATGAGTTGTTTAATAAAAGCACAACTATTTATGCAAGTATGCTTTGATAATACCCAGGATACTCAAGTCTTTTGTCAATCAATCCCATACCAAGAGGGTAGTGTAACCATGGTGACTTGGGCGACGACATTTTGTGCTGAGCAAAACCAGTCAGGGCAAGCTTGTATCTCTACGTTGACCCAATTAGGCGACTATTGCAGTAATCAGTTGGTTGATGAAAATAATGAAAAAACAAACGACGCATAAAAAATCTAAAGCTTCAAAGGCATTCATCGCTGCAAGCAATGAGCCTCAACGTTGCCCATGGTGTGGTACCGACCCACTCTATGTCAGTTATCACGATGAAGTCTGGGGACGTCCCATTAAAGATGATCAAGAACTCTTTGCCAAACTCTGCTTGGATGGACAACAAGCCGGATTAAGCTGGATTACTATTTTACGAAAGCAACAACATTACGAAACCGCATACGATCAATTCAACCCAGAAATCATCGCTCACTATAATCAACAGAAAGTTGAGCAACTTTTACAAAATCCAGGTATTGTCAGAAATCGGCTTAAAGTTGAATCAATCATCAAAAATGCGCGCGGATTTCTGGCTATCCAATCCAGTAACGTATCATTCAGTGAGTTTCTTTGGCAATTTGTCGATGGAAGACCTATTCAGAACCATTGGCAAAGCTTGGATCAAGCCCCCACAAATACTCCCCAGTCTGACGCAATGTCCAAGGCACTTAAAAAAGCCGGTTTTTCATTTGTTGGTAGCACTATTTGCTATGCATTTATGCAAGCGGTAGGTATGGTCAACGACCATCTGGTGATGTGTCCTCAGCACCAGGAGTGTCGAGAGTTAGGAAAAGAATTTACTTAATAAAATCAGATAAAAAACATGAGTTAAAACTTTAATACAAAAAATAATTAAATAAAGAATTCTAAGGACTAAGTAAAGCAAACTTTTTAACTTTACTTAGGGGCATGATTACTTGAATACACTTAATCAATAAAAAATATTTATTAAATGATAAAGCGCTGTTATGTCCACATCAAAAGCTTAGGCTTTTATTTGATACTTAAGGCATATTTAACTGATTTTGCGTTAAAACAGCCTGCAGTTGTTGGGTAATATCCTGCTTGGCATCTAGCCAGTGAATAGTCCACCCTTGACGCTCCATACGACGAAACCAGGTATCTTGTCGTTTAGCAAACTGATGGATTTGCGAGTTGAGCTTTTGCTTCATGTCATTAAAGTTCAACTGGTTTTGCAAATATAAACTGATAAATCGATATTCAAGACCACACCAATCCAGCATTTCGTGGGTCACCCCCTGTTGCAGTAAGCCTTCCACTTCTTCAATCATGCCATTGTTGAGCCGCTGCATTAGGCGTTCAGTAATACGCTTACGTAGAGTAGGTCGATCCCAACGTACCCCTATTAATAATGGATTAATGGTGGGTAATTTAGGTACTGAGAAGCCTGCCAATTCAGCCTCTGCAATTTTAATCGCTTGTTCCAAGCGAGCACGGTGCTGTAAGTCAGACGAGTTATGTAATGGTTGCTGGCGATGTTGACTTAATGTAAACAGTCGTTGCTGTAATTGCTCAATTGAAAGATCCTTAAGCTCCTCATCAAGTTCTGGATTTTCTGGAATATCAACAAAGCGATAACCGTTGATCACTGACTCAATATATAAACCTGTACCACCAACCATCACAGGCCAGGAGTTTTTTTGCCATAAGCCTTGTATAACACTAAAGCAATCCCGTTGATAACGATGAACATTGTATTCATCACCAGGGTTCACAATATCAATTAAGTGATAAGGACAGGAACCATATTCCTCCAGATCTTTACCTGAGCCAATGTCCATACCACGGTACACTTGTCGTGAGTCAGCTGAAATAATTTCTCCTTGCAACCAACCTGCTAATTGCACTGCTAAATGTGTTTTACCTGAAGCGGTAGGTCCTAGCACCACAATAAGATTGATTTGATCAGGATTGTTGTGCACAGCAGCAAAACGAGTCGAGTCGAGGGAAGAAGGCATGACCAGGGAAATCTCTATCAAAGTCAATTTTATAAACAGAGTGTACTGTGCCGGCTAACTTAACAAAGTTATTTATACTGAGGCAAGTGCTATCGAAAGAGTTAAATACAGATAAAGAGTATACAATAGGCTGCGTGCTTAATATTCCAATGTATACCCGTGGTAAGCAAAGTCTGTAGTTCAATGGGAGTTATGCAGGCTTTGAGCAAAAGTTGCCGGAAGTGCAGTAACCTCTAGCCATAAGTATTAACGTCAGAGGTTACTGTTAGAAGAGAAGACTTAACTTTAACTTAGTTTAATGGGAAAGCAGCAAATAGAGCATACTGGCGATCCCAGCTCCCGTTAAAGGTCCTAACACTGGAACCCACGCATAGCTCCAGTTACTCCTGCCTTTACCTGCAATGGGTAAAACTGAATATACTAAACGTGGCGCTAGATCTCTGGCGGGATTAATCGCATAGCCAGTTGTTCCTCCCAGTGACATACCAATAACCACTACTAATAATGCCACAGGAAGTGCACCTATAGACCCTAAACCAATCTTCGCCTGGCTCAAACCATCCAGCTGCAGACTGGGCCCTGCCATATATAAGATGACAAAAACCAAGGCAAAGGTACCCACTAATTCGGATAAAAAATTTCTGGGAAGGTTGCGTATGGCAGGCCCTGTCGAGAAAACAGCCAGTTTGGTTTGGTCATCTTCAGTGGCGTCAAAGTGGTCTTTATAAATTAACCAGACGACAGAAGCTCCTAAGGCAGCACCTAACATTTGTGCAATACAGTAAGTTATAACAGATGACCAGGGAAACAACCCTGCAATGGCTAAACCAACTGTTACAGCAGGATTTAAATGAGCGCCACTATGAGGTCCGGCAACAATTACGCCAGTAAAAACGGCTAACCCCCATGCAAATGTAATGACAATCCAGCCTGCATTATGGCCAATGGTTTTCTGTAAACTCACATTTGCAACTACGCCTGCACCTAGTAGTATAAGAAAGAACGTTCCTATTAACTCTGCAATAAACGGTGTCATTATTATTCTCCCAAGCAGGGTCGCCCATTATTCTTTTCATATGGGGCTATTATTATTGAACAACTTTTATACGACAGTTATCGTCAATCCTTGCAACGCACATTTAACCTGCAAATGGGATAAGAAACAATATTTTATAGTTAAAACTGCACCTCTGTTGTTACATGTTGTCCACGTTTGATATGTATTGGTGTTAGACGCACTTCATTACGTATATCTGTTAACCTCAGAGTAAAAGGGCCTTGACCAAAGCGTGCACGGCGAACAAATATATTGTAAGGCTTTCGTTGAAGCTCAAACCACTGGCCTTGTCCATTGCGTAAAGCGACTGAACGTACTGGGTACTTATGATTTAATACAGTCAGTGCTAAAAAACGTCCCCCTGTACCTTTTGTAAACTTCACTTGAATATTGCCAGTGACGTTACCAGGTATAAATCGCCAGCGAACGGGGACACGACCTTGCCGTAAATCCGCTACTTGTTGGAAGGCTTGTTTACTTAAGTCCAAACCACCAGGCTTACACCCTGGGCACCGATCAACCACACGGACAATAGCCTTACCTTTGGGACCTTCTACTTCAATAAAAGCACCACAACTGTTAGAACGTTGGTAATCACGATTATTTAATGCGACAACATTAAGATTTTGCGGGGAGGGTGAAAAGCTACAGTTACCTGTACCATTAGCATGATAATAACTTGCTTGACCTTTATACGTCTGCTGATACCAGGCACTCGCGTAAGACTGATTAATAGTAATCATCAATAATAAAAGTGACGCATAGCTCAAATATTGTCGTATACCACTCATTCAATACCCCACAACACCAACACTGACTAATTGGCTATACCAGAACCTTATTGCTAACCTGAAATCAATGGCTTATCCAGGCAATACCCTGACAAAATGAAGTGCTGCATGTTACTGGTAAAGGGTATGTAGTTCTATGAAGTTGTGTACTTTGAAGTTTTTTTGCGGATTAGTTTGTGCATTTTTTGTGATAAACCCTTTAGTCGGGGTTACTGCTAACACTGACACTGAAGTCAGTAGTGAAGCGGTCACTATCAATATGCAGGACACTGATATACGTACGTTTATTAAGTGGATTGCTGAACGCACAGCTAAAAACTTTGTGATTGATCCACGCGTAAAAGGCAAAATCAATGTTATTTCTCATGAGGCTTTAACGCCAGAAGAAGCCTATCAAGTTTTTCTATCTGTCCTACAAGTACACAATTTTACTGCCGTTACCACTGGCCAGGTCATCAAAATTATTCCTGATACTCAGGCTAAGCACTCAGCTCTGCCCATGATCGACCAATCACCGTTATCTCCTCAACACGATCAAATGGTAGTACGTGTACTCAAACCAAAAAATATCGCTGCTGATAAGCTTGCCAGTTTATTAAAACCCTTTATTCCCCAGTCAGGCTTGTTAGTCGCATACCCGGAAAGTAATGCTTTAATTTTATCAGACCGTATAGCCAACATTGATCAACTACTCAAAATTATCCAACATATTGATCAACAAGGGGGGCTAGATGTTGAAATAATTACATTGAAACACGCTGAAGCCAAGGCTATTGTGGGCATTTTAACTAACCTGGTACCTAAAGGTGGAGGTGCAAATACCTCCCAAGCACTAGGGGTTAGCTTTGCTGCAGATGACAGAACCAACAGTATTTTACTTGTCGGTGAACAGGTAAAAAAACAACAACTAAAAAATGTTATCGCCTTACTTGATAAGCCACAAACAGGCAGTGGTGATACTGAAGTCGTCTATCTTTATTATCTTAAAGCTTCAGAGGTGGCACCTATACTACAAAACCTGGCCGGAGGTTTTAAAAAAGAACAAAAAGATATTGGTATTGAGCGTGCGGAAATATCCATTCAAGCCAATGACAGTACCAACGCATTAGTTATCACTGCGCCACCACCCTTGATGGCAAAATTCAAGAGTGTGGTACGTAAGCTTGATATTCGACGTGCTCAAGTAATGGTTGAAGCACTGATCGTAGAGGTTGGAGAAGAAACCAGTCATGAGCTGGGTATTCAGTGGAATACATCACCTGGTGCATTAAATAATGAGGGTGTATTTGGTGGAACTCGCAACCCACTCAACAATATTGAATCATTAGATGTTTTTCCAGGTGATCCTGTGAGCCTGGGTTCAGGGCTGTCATTGGGTATCTACCATAATGGTTCACTGCGCGCTCTGGTTCGTGCACTGCAAAGTGATGATGCCGTGAATATTTTATCAACCCCAACCGTATCAACCCTGGATAATGAAACAGCTAAAATCACAGTAGGGCAGAACGTTCCTTTTGTAACAGGACGATCCACCAGCGAGTCATCCAGTACATCCAACCCATTCCAAACCATTGAGCGTAAAGATGTCGGTATCCAATTGGAAATTACACCACAAATAAATGAAGGTGATGCCGTCACTCTTGAAGTTTTCCAAGAAATATCCAGTGTCACGGATTCCACCCAAGCATCAGATATTATTACTAACCAGCGTTCTATCAAAACCCGTGTCTTAGTCGAAAGTGGCACTGTGCTCGTTATTGGAGGCTTAATCAGTGACGAGCAGGAGGAGGATGAAGTCAAAGTCCCTTTTTTAGGGGATTTACCGGTGATTGGCTATTTATTTAAAAGCGAACGCACTAAACAATCAAAACGTAATTTAATGGTATTTCTTCGCCCGACGATTATTCAAAACAAGAAACAAGTTAAACACATCACACAGACTCGCTATCAGAACCTAAAATCAAATAATCAACCATTCCAACAGCGTTTGGATGAGGTATTTAAACGCTTTGAAGCATCACGGTTTGGTAATGCTTATAGGAGTTCCAATAACGCCTCTACTAAGTCGAATAATAAACCATGATCCATGAAATTGACCCAGCAGCACTGTCAGGTTACGTTCAAGATCCTGTCGTACCCTACAGTTACGCTAAACGGCATGGTGTATTGCTTATTCAGCAGGCTGAAGCGGCGCCACTGTTGTGTACGTACAAAGCATTTTTATGTCCTGCGGTGCATAGTGAACTACTACGTATTGCTATTAATGAGTTAAGACACGACCCGCAGCCCAATACGCAAGCTTTAGGGTATGCCCAGGTTTCAGAAGCAAACTTTACTGCATTACTAAGTAAGCTATACCAAGGTCCCGCAGAAAGCCGTGAGGCCATGGAAGAGTTGGGAGATGATGTGGATTTGGCGCAGCTGGCGGATCAAGTGCCAGAAAGTGAAGATCTTTTAGAGCAACAGGATGATGCCCCGATTATTCGTTTAATTAATGCGGTACTATCGCAAGCTATCCATGAGCAAGCCTCCGATATTCATATTGAAACCTTTGAAAAACGTGTTGTTATCCGTTTTCGGGTTGATGGAGTAATGCGTAAAGTTCTTGAACCTAAACGACAGCTGGCCCCCTTGCTGATTTCACGTATTAAAGTTATGGCCAAGCTCGATATTGCTGAAAAGCGCATTCCGCAAGATGGCCGAATTTCCCTCAAAATTGCCGGTCGTGAAGTAGATATCCGGGTTTCAACATTACCAGCAACTGCTAATGAGCGTATTGTCCTCCGCTTGCTGGATAAACAAGCTGGTCGACTGGATATCAACAACCTTGGCTTGGAGCAACAGCCATTTCAGGACTTTAGTAAATTACTCCACGCGCCACATGGCATTATTCTGGTAACAGGGCCAACAGGTTCAGGCAAAACCACCACACTTTATTCCGCACTTAGCACTTTAAACACAGAAAGTCGGACAATCTTAACCGTAGAAGACCCTATTGAGTATTATCTTGAAGGTGTTGGCCAAACCCAGGTGAACCCCAAAACAGATATGACGTTTGCACGAGGGTTACGCTCAATTTTAAGACAAGACCCTGATGTAGTTATGGTTGGAGAAATTCGTGATGGTGAAACGGCCCATATTGCTGTCCAAGCCAGCTTAACAGGTCATTTAGTCTTATCTACTTTACATACCAACACAGCCATTGGAGCTATCGCGCGATTGCGTGATATGGGCATTGAAGCATTTTTATTAGCGACCAGTTTAATTGGTTTAATTGCGCAACGGCTAGTGAGGCGCTTATGTGATCAGTGCAAGCAACAACAACCTGCATCGCCTTTGGCCCGTGAACAATTCGGACTTGCAGATACTGATGTATCCTTTGCTCTTTACATTCCAGTAGGCTGTGATCAGTGTAATATGTCAGGTTTTCGTGGGCGCCTTGCCATTTATGAAATTATTATGGTAGATCACGTATTGCAAAAAATGATTTACGAACAGGCCGCAGAACAAGACATGCAAGCCTATGCTCATCAGCATAGTTTATCGATTAGAGATGATGGTTTAGGTAAGGTGAGGCAGGGAATTACGACACTTGAAGAAGTTATGCGAGTAACTCAGGATCGTTAACGAATCATGAGCAAGCTTTATATTCGTTTTCCCTTACAGCCTAAACCTTTCAATGAACTCATTGAACAACCGGTTTTCTATGCTATTGATGATCGGCATGATAAGAAAATACAGTATAACCAATGCTTATTGAGCGAACTAAGTGAGAATGTAACCTTAGCTACCTTAAAGGAAGTAATTATTTTTTTTCCTCTCCCCCATACCATTGTTTGGTTTAGTGAGCCTCCCTCAAAAAACATAAAGCACAATATTCAAGCAGCACCATTTTTAATTGAGGAAAAACTATGTGGCACCCTTGAACACTATGTTTTTTCTATATACTACAGCGCCGATAAAACCTATTTATGTATTTGTGCAATAGAAAAATCCTGTCTTGAACAACTGCTATCCTTAGTGCCGTTACCAAATTGCACAGTACTGCCAGAATCACCCTTTACCTGTCTTTTAGGGTGGCAGCTAATCCAGCTAAACAACCACTATATTATAAACTGCAGTAAAGGGTTTACTTGTTTACCCAAAGACAAACAACTCCTAGGTTTATTTGCTGAATTAGAAAATACTGTGCCTGTTGCTTTGGACGATAATGAGTACTTCCAACAACTGCTGGATATGTATGCTAAACATCGATCAGACTTAGTAAAACCATTTTCCGGTGAAGGCACTGTAACACCTTCATTGATAAGACAGTTTCGCACATCACTGGTGGCTTCACTCATTGTTTTATTGGCGATCACTGGCTTTAATTACTGGCAGGCATATCAAATTAAGCAAAAAACAATCGCTCTACAAGATGAAACCATACAATTTTCTCGCAAGCTTTTTCCCGACATTGAGTTTACCGAGCCTAAGTTACAGCTAGAACGACTCATAAATCGCAGAAGTCCCAAAAAGCAGCCGTTATTTGTCTTGTTAAAGCACATTCAACATTCAATAACACAATTACCTAAAACCAGTGTTTCATTACAGTCACTTAATTTTCATGAAGACCGTGGAATCAATGTGGTGCTACAAGCAAGTACGATTAAAACTATTGATCAGTTTATCGAGCAAGCCAGTAAGCAACAAAATATGTCTATAGAGCTCAAGTCCGCAAACCAGCAAAATGAAGGCGTTAAAGCCATTGTGTACATGAGTATGGTGCTATGATTAAAGCGTACTGGAGTGGACTCTCACTACAGGAAAAAAATGCCTTAAGGTTTCTAGGCTTTTTTATTTTTCTTTATATTTTAATTGACTACATCATTCTACCTTCATTTAATGCTGTAGACTCAGCAAATAAAGAGTGGCAGTCATGGCAAGAAAATGCACATTATGTTTTACAGCACAAACAACAATTAGTAAAAATCAGTCAACAACAAAAAACAACGCAACATTTGGTAAGTCTTACCCAAAAACGCCAACAGATAATCAAACGAGCAGAGGCATTAAAATTAACGATTCAACGAGTTGAACCTGCTGAAGAGCAACTCACTGTGTGGTTCAATAATGTCCCTTTTAATGCAAGTATGAGCTGGCTTCAGCAGTTAACACAGCAAGATATGCTAGTTATTAAAAGCCTTTCTGTTGACCGTCAGCAAAGTGGTAAGGTGAATATTCGCGTGGTGCTTTATTAGGGCCTGTTTAATAAGCGTTTAACTGTAGACTAAAGGCTAGAACGAAGATTAAGCAAACGCGCTCGTATTTTTTCTTCTTGAGTCATTTTACCTGCAAGGTTTAATGACGCTTGTGCTGTTCTCTTTGCATTTGTTGTAGACTGGTAAGCGACCATTGAACCAGCATGGCTTCCATGATCATAATCTGCCATAGCTAAGCGTTCCAGGATTCCTTTATGGGAAAAAACGATTTGATTTTTATTAATATTTTTGACAATTATACCTGCTTGTAATTCGTCTCCCACTTTAACCAGCTTTTCTTCATTTTTATTCACTTTAACAACAGCAACAGAATCTGCCTCTTTCGAGGAATGAAACACTGCTTCTAATGTAAGCGCAAGCTTAGTCTCTTTAGGCTCTATTTTGGGTGTACTTATTTTTTTCTCTTGGGTGATTACGCCAAATAAATCGGTTGGTATTTCAGCATTGATGGAAGCTAATGGTTGAACGGCCGTATCCTGATGAGATACAGTATCCAAAGCTAAATTAAAGCTTAATGCTGATGACTGTAAAGAGTTAACTGACATAGAAGAATAAGCAAAGGTGAGGGCAAGGGAAAGTACTGTCAAAGCAGTAATATAGTCTATAGTTTTAAGCTTTTTTGATGACATTAACATGATCCATCGACCTCTAAGCGTCTTATTAATATGACATATCCCGTCATAAATGATTGGCGCTCACTATACGGTGTTATGCTGCAACCTCAAATGCGTAATTAACTTGTTTGTGAAGTTAGTCACCAGCCATTACCAATAAGTTTGAAATATAAAAAGACACCTTATATGCGTAATTCTACTATATAAAAATCTACCTAAGTGGAGCGCTGGTGAGCACTTGACATTGACACTGTTGACTTCGTTTAAGCTGCAGCTTACGCGTTGTCATGGTTCGTAAGTCGATGGTAAGCAGTGTGTTAGTGAGTAGAGTGCCTAGTCCACTAATAAGCTTTATGGCCTCCATAGCCGCCAAACAACCTACCGTCCCAGAAACCGCACCAAAAACAGGAAACTCCCGTTTCCACAAGGGTGGTGTTTCAGGGTAAATACAGCGCAAACACGGCGTTTTCCCTGGAATAATGGTGGTCAATTGTGCCTCAAGCTCATACATTGCACATTCAATCAGCGGAATGCGTTTAGTAAGCGCACCATCATTCATGGCAAACCGCTCAGCAAATAGCGGAGCACAATCAATGACTAAGTCTGCTTCGGCCATTATGCTCTCACAGTTTTCCGGGCTAATATTTTCATCAAATGCTTGAATATCAAGCCGGGGATTTAACTGCAATAACCGCTCTTTAGCCGAATCAACCCTGGATTGGCCTAGTCCTTGATAGGTCATCAAAATCTGTCGGTTAAGGTCGGAGGGTTTAATTTGGCCACCATGGGCCAGCACTAACTTACCTATGCCTGCAGCAGCAAGCTGGTAAGCAACTATCGAGCCTAGTCCTCCCACTCGAGAAATCAGTACTGACGTGGACTTTAACTTTTGTTGCCCTAACTCACCAAAACCCGGCGTCCACATCTGCCATTCATAGATCGCATGTTCTTCTGGCGTCAATTCAGGCAATGTTTTGGTCTGATCAGACAAGTCAATCTTTTCTTGCTGCATGGCATTACCCCCCAGAAATAGGAGAAAGCAGGGTAAGCGTATCTCCATGCTTGAACGATACATCATCAGTTGCACATATTTGCTGATCGCCAAGAAAAAAAAGGATGCTAGGAGAAATTGAGCCGTCTTGCGCTAATAAGCGACTGCCAAATGGAAGCTCACAAAGCATATGTAATGCCACTGAGAGAGAAGGGGTTGGAAGTGACAAAACAACTTCATCTTTACCAATGAGATGACGGAGCTGACCTTGCAAAAAGACCGTTAACTTCATGTTATACACCTATCCATGTGATCCTTAAAGCCAATAATCGTTAACCCTTCACTCATCTCTGGCAACAGAATTCGCGAAGGGTATATACGGCATGTGACGGATCTATATGCTAGGCAAATCTTTTATCAATCGCAAGTTTAAGTCTTGACTCACTCAAACTGCCTAAAAATCAGCCAAATTATACGTCAAAAGAAAACGACTACTTTCTTCATTATTTTCAAAGCCCTGCCACCGAGCAAAATGCCATCCTAACGTTAAGCCCTCAAGCAGGCCAGACTGAAGGGTATAAGCAATATAACCACCCACTTCCTGTTCAGTATTTTTTTCATCCAGTTCGAGGACAATATCTTCACCCGGTCGCTTCCCTCGAGCATAATGAATTCCCAGATTAAGACCTGGTAGCTTTATACCTGAAAAGTCATAGTCTAAGCCAATGACCCAGGCTAACTCATTTTTATGGTTATAATTTTTATACAAAGCTAATGTGGAGTTAAATGCACTTTGGTCATCATAAAAATAACCACTTCCCCAATCAGCTAACTCAGTTTTATTCACGCCAAAGTAGAGCTTGCTATTTTGTGTATGTAATGCGGCAGTGACATTGTAATAACGACTTTTGTAATCTTCATGCTGGACATAGAAAAACTGATTGAGAGGGGAAAGCCAGTCATAATAACCATAGGCTTGTTTACCCTGTGCTAACCCGATCCGACCATCAAGAGACAATGAAATGCCTTCAGCTACATCCATCAGGTAATAAAGCTTGGCAAAGTATTTTTTTAGCTGATTACCTGCACGCCCCATCTCAAATTGGCCTACCAAGCCATTTTCAAAAGTATACTGGGTGCCTAATACATCAATGTATTTCACTCTCTGTTCTTGTGAGTAGCTGGTAAATGGCTGAATAAACTGACTTGAGCCTCGCTGATGATATTGATTAAAACGCCCATAATACACATCAGCACCAGACAGGTTAGTACTTATTAACGTACCAAATACCGAGCTAGGCAGCACATAAGACCCAGAAGTAGAAAACGTTTCTAAATGTAGACTTTGTAAGCCAAAACGAAGATTAAATGGTTGCTGCTCAGAGCCAAAACGCATTTTCGTGTAAGCCTGGGTTACCGCAGAGACTTCATTGACAGAAGAGTTACCCAATTGTGGTTGACGGAGGTAGTCAACGCGCTCTTGACTGGTGGAATTCACTATGTTTTGACAACCTATAGTTGGGTTAGCACTACATGTTTTAATTTCATCACCTAATGCGCCTGTCAGGCTTTCATAACTTGCATTCACATAATTAAATGTTTGCTCCCCCCCGGTTCCCTCAACCGTTCCTGGCTGCTGATTTTGACCAACCCCCACATTATTGCTCCCTGAACCATTGCTATTATTCCCACCCTGGGCTATACCATTGTTGATATAGGTCGCACTACCAAGAGATACATCTACTCCAATAAAATTTAAATAATAACGTGATTGAAAATCTATTTTTAAACCATGCACCCACTCATCAAGGTCAAAAATTTCACTTCGTTGTGAAGTGTTTTTGGATAAAAAATGATTATCATAACTAATATCAAAAGAGTTTTGCTTTTGATCACTATTAAAATGTGAATTGGTCGCCGATTGAGAATCAAAGCTCAATCCATAGACATTAAAGGAAAAAAGCAAAGCCAATGTAGTCGATAAATGGCTATTTAAAATCCAGCGTTTAAGAAAGTTCCACATTGTTTACAACTGCCGTCCATAACAGGCCATGATACTAACTACATGATTATTTTGTCTGTAGTTATTCACCAAAAATTGAGCTTATATATCCAAAACGCAGGGTTTAAAGGATATAGCTGAGTCTAAAAAGCTCACTATACATTCTCTTCTTTTATTTAATGCAATTTCATATTCGCCAAAAATATAATTAGCAGTAATTTCAATACTAACTAAAAACAGGCGAATTAATTTGATTTTTATAGGTATGATTGAGGTGTAGTACTTACTGTTGCGCGGCGTATTTTAAAAGATATAGATAAAATATACAGCATATAGGTCACAATTAGTGTCGTAGCTTTTCATACTCATTCTAAAAGAATCACATAACTGCTAACTACTTCTCTCTATACTGTTGATGTAACCCAAAGGCAGGGTAGATAGTGGCTTGGCCTGATTGGGTATAGCAAAAATTGGATTTGCATCATTTCCTTTTGCCCCAGAAAAAGCAAACCACTACCTCTTAAGTTAATGGTGCTTTCTTCAATAAGAATACAAATTCTCATCCGTTCTACGACTCAACTCCCTCCCCGAATAACATAAATTGTCCAGCTTACTTAAATGCTTGCAGCTATACTGTAACAAAAACATCAGTTGTAATGGTTAACCAATGACTCATCAAGTATTAATTTGTGATGATTCCAGTGTTGCAAGGAAACAAATGGCCCGTGCTCTGCCAGAAAAATGGGATGCTGATATTCAGTTTGCCAAACATGGCAAAGAAGCCATGACCATTTTACAGGAAGGCTCCATCAATATCCTTTTTCTTGATTTAAATATGCCTGAACTTGATGGTTATGGTGTGTTACAGCAAATTCAAGAGCAGAAGATTACCGTTATCACAATCGTCGTTTCAGGTGATATTCAACCTGATGCGAGAAAGCGGGTCATGGATCTTGGAGCACTAGAATTTATTAAAAAGCCCGTTTCTGCTGAAGATATTGAGCACTTATTAACGCAGTATGGATTGCTCGCTGAGAATCAGGAATCCAAAGTAACAGAAGCGGCTTCAACGCAACCAGGCCAGATAAATGAAATGGATTGTTATCGAGAAATTGCCAATGTTGCAATGGGACGCGCTGCCGATTTACTTGCTCGACTACTGCATGTTTTTGTGGTTATGCCTATCCCTAAAGTCAACACGCTGGAAGTTTCTGAACTTACGATGGCACTGCAATCTTCAGCGGATACTGATACTTTTTCTGCGGTGTGCCAGGGTTTTATTGGTTCAGGAATAGCGGGTGAAGCGTTACTGCTATTTTACGACTCCAGCTTTGAGGATATGGCTAAGCTGACAAAATATCAGGGCGAACGAGATGAAAAAATGGAGTTAGAGTTAATTATGGATGTGGCCAGTATCCTGATTGGCGCATGTGTAAAAGGATTTAGTGAACAACTGGATGTCAATTTTAGTCAAGGGCACCCCATTGTGTTAGGACAACATGTCAAAGAAGGAGAGTTAATAAAGCAAGGAGAATGTTATTGGAAACAAACCTTAACCATTGAAATCTGCTACTCAATCGAAAACTACAATATTAATTGTGACCTATTGCTTTTATTTACTGAAGACTCGCTTACATCACTTAGACAAAAAATCGCATATTTATTGGAGTAAGGGGCTACATGGTTGACCACAGCTTACTAGGATTCAAAGAACTCCATTGGATGATGGGAATGCTTCAAGATATTGAAGTAGGACTCGTCGTACTGGACCATGAATATCGAGTCCAAGTATGGAATAGTTTTATGGAAAACCACAGTGGAATGGGCCCTCTTAAAGTAAAAGGCCAAGTTCTCTTTTCGCTTTTTGAAGAAATCCATGAAAAGTGGTTCAGAAATAAAACAGAACCGGTATTTCTGTTAAAAAATAAAACCTTTACGACCTGGGAACAACGTCCTTACCTGTTTCGCTTTCGTAACTACCGCCCCATAACAGGTACTGAACCCTTTATGTATCAAAATATTACAGTGAGTCCTTTGGTGTCTGCCAATGGTGAAGTAAACCACATATGTCTTATCATTTATGATGTTACTGACATGGCTATTAATAAAAGCGGGTTGGAAAAAGCAAATCACCAGCTTGAAGAGTTAAGCCGTACCGATCGCCTAACCAAGTTATTTAACCGTGGCTATTGGGAGGATTGTCTGCAGCGAGAGTTTTTTCGATTTGTGCGCACCCATCAGGCCAGCTGTCTCGTCATGTTTGATATTGATCATTTTAAAAAGGTTAATGACACTTACGGCCATCCCGCTGGAGATGCTGTGATAAGTACTGTTGCGACAAAGCTGACAGAGAATTTACGTACTTCAGATGTTGGCGGTCGCTATGGAGGTGAAGAATTTTCTGTTATTTTAGTCAACACTGACTCTCCGAGTGCCCTCTACTTTACTGAGCGGCTCAGACGGTCTATTGAAAAGACTATAGTAACCCATGAAGGACGAGACATAAGTGTCACTATCAGCCTAGGTATTTCTCAAATAGAACCAGAAATTAAGGATTATAAAGACTGGCTAGAGAGAGCAGACCAAGCACTTTATCAATCCAAACAGAATGGACGAAACCAGTCCACTATATACAAAACAAGCACAAAATAACTTTATAGAAACACAAAGCCCCACCAATGTGAGGCTCTATTAACAATTAAAAGAAAAGCTTACATATTACAAATATGTTTTTGGGTTTGAATCCATAGTCGATCAGCGGTACCAATATAGTCTCCATTATCATCATAGATTGGTGCTTTTTGATCAATTAACCCTTTACAAACGTAGCCTTCATGGGTTTCATCAAGATAGCTTGCCATCGCTCGTTTACAGTCAACAACATCCTGAAATGAGCAGGAACGTGGGCGCATAGCTCGCATTCCCACCCAACCATTAACGAGTTCACCACATGTCACCTTGGCGCCAGTCCAGCCCATTTTCCATGCATCCCGAGTACATTCTGCCGATACTGGTAGGCTCACTATAGCTGACAATAAAATTGAGGAAAGAATTGATACTTTTTTCATTGCGGTCACCCTTTAGTCTTAACGAAAATCCGTTTTTATAAAAGACGTGACGCATAAATTTATTGATTAATTTTTATACTAGTTAATTTTGTTGCGTATTAGGCGCATACCCTTATCAGTATAATCTATGCAATCATCAATCAAATTTAGTGTTTAACACTATAAAGGATACAATTTTGTGCTGAATAATTCGGCTAACTTTCCCTATATAAAAAACCTCCCACAGCTTATAATTCAAAAGAAATATTTTAGTACTTTCGTTGAATAAATGTAAGCCATGTAGTTTCAGCTAATATACCAAAACAAGATATTTATACCCAATACGAATGGTTTTTATACCCCAAGGGCACAAGGGTGCGGCCATCGAGTGACGAAGCCCCATGAGCCTATATTAATAGGTGATTGGGGTGAGGAGTGAAGATAACAAACCCTAGAAATCATTCGTGAAGGGTATATTTGCCTAAATCAAGGTACAACGAGTGTATACCTCAAAAATAATTGAGGTATAGCTGTAGTAAAAAGTGGGTTGCCATGCCTGAATTAATTTGTGAAACATGTGCCTGGAGCACTGTATGAAGCTATGTTTAAAGAGCTTCTTTTACAATTTCTATAGCAAGAGCCTCAGCCCAAACTGTATATGCATTAGGACTCGGGTGAAAACCATCTGTAGCGAGATAAGCTGGCTCAAAGGGCATATTTATAGGCAAAAACTGGCAATTCGAATAATGATAAAGATGCTTAGATAATATATCGTCTAAGTAACGTGCACGTTTTCCCAAATACCACTTTAATGGGAAGGGTAGTGCTGAAAATAAATGCATAGGTGGTAAACCAGAAAAAAATAGTCTAGGTGAACCAAACTTTTCTATTGATAGTTGAATAAGCTGGTCCAATTGCTTCTGCCATTGTGTTTGGCTGGTACCTTTAATCACATCATTAACGCCCACCACAACGATTACAATATCAAACGGACTCTGTGGCATATCGTATAATAGGTCAATCAAATCTTTTGCTGTATAGCCTGTTTTAGCCTCAAGCATCCATGAAACATTATACGACGCACTGAGTATTTCAACGAGTTGTCCTGATAGCGCCAGTTGTTGAGAAGGTGCACCCACCCCCGCAGCAGAAGAATCACCGAGTATGAGCAATTTTAATGCAGGCCCTGTTCCCTGTTTACCTTGCCGTGGACCTACCGGTTCAGGTAAGCGAGGTGTTTTTTGCCTTACATATAAGCCTTGAGCAACCAAAAATGGCGCTAAGCCTAGGGTAACGATGTGATGTTTCATATCCTTATTGAGCCTTAAAAAAATAAGACGGTAAACATCTTGTAAAGTGTCAGATTTAGGATAATGAATCAAGATAAGTCTATAAATGGCTCTGCAATACGGTATTAAGGATGGGCCATAAATAAAGGGTATCTATGGACGTTCCAATTATTCACAAGGACCTGAAAAAGTTCAGTCTTACACCCAATCTAACTGACTACCATCGCTGCTATCAGTCATTTAGCTGGACTCAGGCACGAGCCAATATCAAAGGGTATGGCAAAGGCATTAACATTGCCTTTGAGGCGGTTGACCGACATGTTGAAGAAGGCCACGGTGAACAGCATGCTCTCATTTGGCTTGGCAAAAAAGGTGATCGTCAAACGTATACATACACTGACTTAAAAGCTGTGAGTAATCGCTTTGCTAACTTGCTGGTAAAGTTAGGGGTTAAACAAGGTGATCGTATTTTTAGTTTAGCTGGGCGAACTCCACAACTTTATGCTGCTATTTTAGGCACGCTAAAAATGGGTGGTGTTTTTTGTCCTCTGTTTTCTGCTTTTGGTCCTGAACCCATTCAGTCTCGAATGACCATTGGTGATGCCAGTATCCTGGTCAGTAGCTTGAAGCTTTATAAAAAGAAAGTTGCTGCTTGGCAAAAACAACTGAGCACCTTAAAACATGTACTGCTTTATGACTGTGAGGGGCAATGCCCTGAAGGTTGCATCGATCTTGATAGCCAACTCCCCCAGGCGGATGATCAGTTTACAGTCTGCGAAACGTCTGAGGAAACACCTGCATTATTACACTTCACCAGTGGTACAACAGGTAAGCCCAAAGGTGCTGTTCATGTCCATAACGCCGTTGTGCATCATAAGCACTCAGGATTTTATGCCCTGGACTTACATCCAGGGGATCGCTATTGGTGTACCGCGGACCCCGGCTGGGTAACCGGTACCAGCTACGGCATTATTGCACCACTGTGTAACCGGGTGACATTAATTGTCGATGAAGCAGAGTTTGACCCTGAGCGCTGGTATCAAATTCTGGAGCAGGAAAAAGTCAATGTCTGGTATACCGCGCCTACAGCAATAAGAATGTTGATGAAAGTAGGCGAAGCACTGATTCAACAGTACAACCTCAGTGCCTTGCGATTTCTAGCCAGCGTGGGTGAGCCACTCAATCCTGAAGCGGTGACCTGGAGCCAACGGGTTTTTGGTAAACCCTTTCACGACAACTGGTGGCAAACAGAAACCGGCGGCATCATGCTAGCTAATTTTGCTGCTGAACCTGTGAAGCCAGGCTCAATGGGCCGCCCATTACCAGGTATTCATGCAGCCATTGTCAGCATAAATGAACAAGGACAGCTCACTGAAGTGAAACAGCATGGTGAAATTGGCGAGCTGGCCCTTAAACCTGGCTGGCCTTCGATGTTTCGTGATTATTTACATGAAGCAGAGCGTTACCAAAAATGCTTTAACGCTGACTGGTATCTGAGCGGTGACTTAGCCTACGAAGATCATGATGGCTACTTCTGGTTTGTGGGCCGCAGTAAAGACCTGATTAAATCCGCGGGCCACTTAATTGGTCCCTTTGAAGTGGAAAGCGTTTTGGTGGAACACCCAGCTGTCGCCGAAGCCGGCGTTATTGGCATTCCTGACGAGGTAGCGGGGGAGGTAGTGGTTGCCTTTGTCGCACTAAAACCCGGCTTCAATGCAAATGACGAGTTGACTACAGCCTTGATGGCCCATGCCCGAAAAAAGCTAGGCTCTGCAGTGGCCCCCAGAGCAATCCATATCAAAGACAATTTACCTAAAACCCGTAGTGGCAAAATCATGCGTCGGTTACTTAAAGCACGTACACTTGGCTTACCTGAAGGTGATATTTCGACCCTGGAAAGTGATGAGCATCCTCAGCAAAATATGCAAAATTCAGGGGATAAAGCATGACCACGGCTAACACTAAGCCCCACATCAATAAAACACATCTGCACTTTTTATTAAAACAAATGGTGCGTATTCGCCGCTTTGAAGAAAAGTGTGCTGAGTTGTATATGCAGGAGAAAATACGTGGTTTTTTGCACCTTTATATTGGCGAAGAAGCTGTCGCTGTTGGGGTGATGAAAGTACTGCAAGATGAGGACGCAGTGGTTGCCACTTACCGAGAGCATGGACATGCACTGGCTAAAGGGCTGAGTATGAATGCTGTCATGGCAGAAATGTTTGGCAAAATGACGGGAAGTAGCCGAGGCCGGGGTGGCTCAATGCATATTTTTGATGCCAGCAAACGTTTTTATGGGGGCAATGCTATTGTTGCAGGCGCATTACCAATGGCTGTGGGATTGGCACTGGCAGATAAAATGCAAAATCGTAACCGTGTGACAGTATGCTTTTTTGGCGAGGGTGCTGCTGCTGAAGGTGAGTTTCACGAAAGCCTGAACCTTGCCAAGCTATGGTCATTGCCAGTGTTATTTGTCTGTGAAAATAACATGTATGCCATGGGAACAGCGCTTTCCATCTCAGAATCAGAGCAACATATTTTTAAAAAAGCCCAAGGCTATGGTTTAGCCGCCGTTGAGGTGGATGGTATGAATGTAGTTGATGTTGAAGCCGCCGCACAAAAATGCTGTTCCGCCATCCGCCAGGGAGAAGGTCCCCATTTAATTGAGTGTCATACCTATCGTTTTCGTGGTCACTCGATGTTCGATACTCAGCTCTATCGTTCGCCTGATGAAGTTTCAAGCTGGCAACAAAAAGGACCTATTGTCCAACTGAAACAGTGGCTGGAGCAAAATGGCAAGTTAGACCAAACCGAGTGGCAGCAGATTGAAAAAGAGGTTCAGCAAGAAATCGAAGAGGCAGTCACATTTGCAGAGCAATCTGAGCTTGAGCCAAACAGTGCACTATGTCGTGATGTCTATCAGGAGTCAGCCTGATGCATAATACGGTGCAAGAACAGTTAACTTATCGGGAAGCCATGCGCGAAGCGATTCGTGAAGCAATGCTTCATGACGCAAACGTGTTCCTGATGGGTGAGGATGTCGGTCACTATGGGGGCTGTTATGCCGTGTCCAAAGGGCTATTGCAGGAGTTTGGTGAGTCACGAATCATTGATACACCATTATCCGAGTCAGGGTTTGTTGGGGCAGGTATCGGAGCAGCCATGGGCGGTATGCGACCTATTGTGGAAGTGATGACCGTTAATTTTAGCCTGCTAGCACTCGATCAAATTGTCAATAATGCCGCCACTCTCCGGCATATGTCAGGAGGACAGATTAGTGTACCCATAGTCATTCGGATGGCTACAGGGGCTGGCAAGCAGCTGGCGGCACAGCATTCCCATAGTTTGGAAAACTGGTATGCCCATGTGCCAGGCATCAAAGTGATCGCACCAGCCACCGTAGCAGATGCTCGTTATATGCTGGCGATGGCTTTAGCCGACCCTGATCCCGTCATGCTGTTTGAACATGTCATGCTGTATAACCACAAAGCACCTGTGCCCAACCCCACTGACTGCCCGGCAATGGCCCAAGCTGTGGTGCGCAAACAAGGCCCAGATATCACCCTGGTCAGTTATGGCGGTTCTTTGCTTAAAGCACTAGAGGCTGCTCACGCTCTGGCTGAGCAACAAATAAATGCCGAAGTCATCGATCTGCGCTGTTTACGGCCACTTGATACTGAAACACTATTTGCGTCAGTTAACAAAACCCATAGGTTGCTCGTGGTTGATGAGGGATGGCGAACAGGTAGCCTTGCCGGAGAAATATGTGCACTGGTAGCAGAACACTGTTTTTGGACGCTAGATGCTCCTCCGCAACGTGTTTGTAGTCAGGAAGTACCTATACCTTATCCAAAGCACCTAGAAGAAGCCGCCACCCCACAGGTTGAACAGATTGTGACAACAGCAAAGCAGATCATGTATCGATGAAAACCATCACTATGCCTTCCTTCGGTGCAGATATGGAGCAGGGCAAACTAACAGAGTGGAATGTAAAACCTGGTGATACCGTACATAAAGGCGAAATCATTGCCACGATTGAGACCATGAAGGGCTTAATCGATATGGAAGTTTTTGATGATGGTGTTATTGAGCAGCTACTTATTGAGCCTGGTAGTGAAGTGCCTGTTGGTGAACCTATTGCAACATTAAGGCGACTAGGTGATGTTGCAGTAGAAGCGCCACCAGTAAAGGCACCACTTGTCGAGAAGTCAGCCACCCCATTACAAACTGATCAAGCGGCTCATATCAGTTCACCACCACCAGAGACAACAGCAACCATTGCGAGTCAGCCAGACCTTGCTTTATCTGCAAATCAGGGACATCAGACTTCCCCCTTAATCTCTCCAGCTGCACGTTATCAAGCTGAGCTGCAGGGTATTAACTGGGGTGCATTACCAGCAGGTTCGGGACCCAATGGTGCAATAGTATTGGCAGATCTTGAGCGTTACATTCAAGCTGATCAACAGCAATTAAACGTCACTACACCCACAGCAGCACCTCGCAGCATCGAGCAAGACGTTAATACACTAAAAATGCGTCAAGCAATTGCTGCAGTGGTTAGCCAATCCAAGCGTGAAATTCCTCATTATTATTTAAGCCATGACATTTCTTTAACCCATGCCTTACAGTGGTTAAAAAAGTACAATGAAGACCGGCAACCTGAAAGCCGCATACTTATTAATGCTTTAATATATTGCGCCATTGCAAAAGCACTACAGAAGTTTCCTGCTTTTAATGGCTTTTATCAAAATAACCAGTTTCAGCCTGCTGAACAGGTGCATTTAGGTAATGCAATTAACCTGCGTCAAGGTGGATTGATGGTGGCAGCTATTCATAATGCAGAGGCACTGTCACCTGTGTCTATGATGGATAAATTAAAGGACCAGGTTATTCGGGCCAGAGAAGGGCACTTAAAAATGTCTGAAATGCAAGATGCCACCATCACGATTTCTAACCTAGGTGACCGAGGAAGTGATTCTATTTTAGGCGTAATTTTTCCACCCCAGGTGGCATTGCTTGGCATCGGCCGTGTCCGTGAAGTCGCCTGGGTCGAAGGCCAGCATATTAAACCGGTGACTATTGTCAGTATCAGCCTTGCTGCTGATCATCGAGTTACTGATGGACATGATGGCGCACGCTTATTAAATAAAATTAATAAACTATTGCAAAAGCCGGAGCAACTAGTATGAAAGATAAAGCAGCATTAACACATTTTCTTTTGGAACGAATTAAAGCCATTGCACCCGATAGTGATACTGATGATTTAGACCCAGATGAAGATATGCGCGATGAGCTTGATTTAGACTCCATGGATTTCTTACGACTCTTGGAGTCTATTGCCAAGCAGTTGAATATCAATATTCCTGAAATGGATTACAATAAAATCACCACATTAAATACCATGGTAAGTTATCTCAGTGAACGACAATCCAGTTTATAGTTCATGGTGGATACACAGTATTAATGTAGCATATGAATTAGTGTGTTCTTCTCGCAGCAGAAGACCATCCCTGGTCTTTACTGCTAGCGGCGCTCCCTGCGCCTGTTTCACAAACAAATTCAAACGCTGCAAACTCACTTTCTGCAATCATCCAGTCACGGTTAAATAGACACTAAGATTTATAATATTGTAGGACATATACCCAATACGAATGGTTTTTAGGTACGGCCATCGAGTGACGAAGCCCCATGAGCCTATATTACCCATGAGCCTGTATTAATAGGTGATTGGAGTGAGGAGTGAAGATAACAAAACCTAGAAATCATTCGTGAAGGGTATAAGATAAAGGATGGGAGTTATACAGACCTTGGGCAAAGTTGGATTTAAACAAAGACTTTTTTAGACACAACATCAAGTGCTGACTAAAGAAAAGATAGTTCGGATTATTTGTTTGGGGAATCCTCTTCATGGCGATGACGGTATTGGTTTTCATATTTTTAACCGGTTGCAACATCAGTATACATGGCCACCTCATATTGAGTTAATCGATGGTGGAACAGGAGGAATAACGCTAATTCCTTGTTTTTTTCACTGCCATAAAGTCATTATGATCGATGCAGTGAATAACCCATCACAAGCAGGGCAATTAACGTGTTATCTTAATATCGATCCCCACCTGTTTTCAGAAACCCAAGTAAATAATCGAGCATTTGAACATGGTGGTAATGTCACCTCATTGCTTGAGCTGTTGACCCTATCGGACGCACCAACACCTTGTATTGATATAGTGACGATTGCAGGTTGTAATTTTAATGCATATAACCACCAGCTCAGTGAAGCGGTCTCCCATAGACTGCCCACCATTTGCGCGAAATTGTATAAAATGATATGTAAGTAAATAATAACGATACTTCGATGTACAATCTAACAAGACAAAGGCTGGATAATGCTCGCCGGACTGTTTGCCGCTAGGACGAGGCAATCAAGCCTCCAGGGAAGGGTTCACGGCATGTACGGCGAGCGTTATGCAGCCTTTGGGAAAATTAACAATAAATATAATACTAATAAGCTACATGTATCGTATGATCAACCTATTAGAGGTATCCATTAGGAAAGTTGTCAACATACTCATGAAAAAATATGCAAGGATTGCTACTGTGAATATTAAAGTAATTATTTTAAGTGTATTATGTATTTTATCCTTTCCTGCCCTTGGTCACCCCAATCATGGTCTTTTTGATTTAAATGCATGGTTACATTACTTAGTGGAGCCAGAGCATGGTTTGATCTTTATTTTATTATTTGGGTTAATCACACTCATGGTTTGGCAATGGCGCAAACAGCACTAATACCATAAGAAAATAACAAACCTACAGTCCACCCACAGTGAAAGGTAAATCACATACGTTGTGACATCAAAACTTAATGGTTTTCAACTGGATGTTAAAGGCAGAGTACAAGGTATTGGCTTTCGTCCGTTTGTTTTTCGTTTAGCGACATCACTTGGGTTATGTGGGAGCGTCCAAAATACCGCTGTCAGTGTAGAAATAAAACTTAATGCTGATTTTTCACTGGTTGAACATTTTTCTCAGCGGCTTATTCAGCAGTGTCCTCGTCCAGGCTTTATTGAAAGTATAACGCGAGAGCCCTATCAATTTTTAGTACAACCTAATGGCTTTTCGATATTACCCAGCTTGTCTGAGGGGGAAGAATGTACGCTCTCTTTTCCGCCTGATTTAGCTATTTGCCCAGCCTGCATTCAAGAGTTAATAAATCCAACTGATCGTCGATACCAGTACCCGCTGATTAATTGCACTCAGTGTGGTCCACGCTATACCATAATTCATGATATACCCTATGACCGAACACATACCTCTATGGCAGCGTTTCCCATGTGTGTTGACTGCCAGGCTGAGTATAACAACCCATTAAGTCGACGATTTCATGCGGAACCAATTTGCTGTTCAACCTGTGGACCAGCTATTTGGTTTCAACAAAACATCAAGCAAAGAGAAGAAGGTAAGACCCATCGTACAATATTGGATTCATTGAAAATATGTGTTAAGCAATTAATCCAAGGAAAAATTATTGCTATAAAAGGTATTGGCGGCTTTCATTTAGTGTGCGACGCAACTAATGAGTCAACGATAAGACTGTTGCGCACACGCAAACAACGCCCCAGCAAGCCACTCGCAATTATGTTTAAAGATAGACAACACATACATTCTTACTTTTCCTGCACATCAAATGTTATGCAGCAATGTCTGAAGCTGCTCGAAAGTAAACCGGCTCCGATAGTACTCCTCTCAAAAACATACTTAACTCAAGCATTACCTGCTGAGATTGCCCCAAGACAACATCTTCTTGGTGTCATGCTTGCCTATTCTCCCTTACACTGGCTATTGCTTGATTTGATCAAAAAACCATTGGTTATGACATCAGCCAATCCTCCAGGGGAACCTATATGTATAACCAATAATCTCGCATTACAACAGTTAAAACCTTTTGCGGATGGATGGCTACTCCACGATCGAAACATTAACCATCGATGTGACGACTCAGTGATCAACATTATCAATAATAAACCTCGGCTGATGCGTCGTGCACGAGGCTTTGTGCCTGATTCACTACCAATACCTGATCAGCTTGACCATGGTTTATTAAAAGAAAAATACTTACTAGCCCTAGGCGCAGACTTAAAAAACTGCGTTGGTATAACGATAGGAGCCAACGTTTTTCTGTCATCATATCAAGGTGACCTTGCAAACTCAGCCTGTTTACAGGCCATGCAACAAAACCTTGAAGAGATGCAAACTTTATTAAAATTACCAGAAAACAGCCTTCAAGCTGTCGTTGTTGACTCTCATCCCGACTATTATTCCAGTCATTTCGGAAGAAAAATCGCAGAAAAATATCAAACGCCTATTATCCAGGTTCAACACCACCATGCTCACTTTGCCTCCTGTCTCTTTGAAAATCAGGTTTTACCCGATCAACCTGTGTTAGGCATTATTTTTGATGGACTAGGCTTTGGTGATGATGGCACATTTTGGGGTGGTGAATTTTTACTGGGGGATTACGCTTCCGTTCAGCGTGTCGCCAACCTAAAGCCTTTTCCACTGTTAGGCGGCGATAAAGCCAACAAACAACCATGGCGCAACTTAATTGCGTTATTAGCTCAAAGTGACTGTTTACAGAAAGCTAAAAACATTTTAACTACTCAAAACATTGCTCAGGAAGAAATAGATACACTATTAAAATTCTCACATCGATTCCCTTTATCCAGCTCAGTAGGGCGGCTATTTGATGCTGTTGCGGCATTATTAAATATTGCGCCCTATGAACAGACCTTTGAAGGTGAAGCAGCCATGCAGCTGGAAGCGCTTGCTTCGTACTATAAAGGTCAGGCGACACCTACTGAGCTTTTTAAAATTATCCCGCAGCACAAACGCTTATTATTAGATTCCTCTCCACTTTGGTATTGCTTAATAGAGCAGCTAAATAATAAAGAAAAGAAAGCTAAGTTAGCATTTATATTCCTCAACAGCTTTGTAGAGGGTGTTTTTCAAACAATAATCTCACTTCAGCAGCAGGGAAAACTATTTCATACTATTGCACTAAGTGGTGGCGTCTTTCAAAATGCTTTTTTACTCTCGACACTACAGAACAAGCTTGAATCTGAGGGGTTTACTGTTTATACCTCACAACAAATACCCTGTAATGATAGTGGTATAGCGCTAGGGCAAATTGCTGTAGCTCTAGCCCAAACTGAAATTAAAAACAATGGACATTTATGTGCTTAGGTATTCCAGCAAAAGTTATCTCCATTCTTGATAAAGAGAATGGCACAGCCCTAGTTGAAACCGGTGGTGTCCGCAGAGAAGCCTGTGTTTCATTATTGTCATTACAAGGCAAATCTATTAATAATTTAATAGGAGAATGGGTGCTTCTACATGTTGGATTTGCAATGGCAATTATTGACCAACAAGAAGCACTGGATACCCTAGCACTTATAGCATCCCTTGATGGTATTGATGCAAATAACGATTAAGGGGGGTTGTTATGAAACAGGCAATGAACTTTCGTGACCCTCACCGTGTTAATCGACTCATTAAATGTATCCAAGCAAAAGCAGCGCCTGTAGCAGAACGTTTAGGGCGCCCTTTACAGATCATGGAAGTATGTGGCGGGCATACTCATGCCATTGTGAATACTGGGCTTAATCAACTACTCCCGTCGTCTATCGAGCTAATTCACGGGCCAGGATGCCCAGTATGCGTGTTACCCACACATGCCATTGATCAAGCGGTGGCGTTAGCGGAATATAGCAATCATATTCTGGTTAGCTTTGGAGACCCATTGCGGGTACCTGGAAGTCAGCACAGCTTACTCGATGCCAAAGCAAAAGGAGCTCAAATTAACACCATTTATTCACCTTTAGATGCGCTTAAACTTGCTAAAAGTTATCCTAATAAAACAATTGTCTTCTTTGCTATTGGCTTTGATACCACAATTCCCAGTACAGCATGTACTCTCCAAATGGCTTTGCAACAGGGTATCAGCAATTTTCGAGTATTATGTCACCACATTTGTCTTATACCTGTGCTGATGACACTACTTAAGCAACAGGAAATCCAGCTGGATGGTTTTCTAGGACCAGGGCATGTCAGTATGGTGATTGGCGTACAAGCCTATAAACCCATTGTCCAAAAATACCATAAACCACTGGTTATAGCTGGCTTTGAACCAGTAGATATACTGCATGCTCTGTACAAATTAGTTCAACAATTTTCAACGCAGAAATATGCTGTTCAAAATGCTTATTCTCATGTTGTATCCGCAACCGGCAATCAACCTGCTCAGCAGGCTATCAATGAAGTTTTTATTTCTGGAGTAGATGCAAAATGGCGAGGTTTAGGCTTAGTACCAATATCAGGGCTTAGCATTCGCCCGCAATACCGGTCACTCGATGCAACTTTGCTTTTAGAAAAAAAATATTGCACAAAGCAAGAGTCAGATCCAACCTACTGTAAAAAAGTCTTAACAGGATCACTCAAACCTCAGCACTGTCCTTGGTTTGGTAATAAATGTACTCCCCACCACCCCCAGAGTGGTCTTATGGTATCTTCGGAAGGCGCTTGTGCTGCTTTTTATTCCTCATCTACAAAGGCAAAACAGGGGTAGTATCATGAGCAATGACCAAATCATTACTCTTGCTCATGGTGCTGGTGGTGAGGTCATGCAGCAACTTATCGATAAACTTTTTCTTAAAGCATTTAACGATAAACCATTAAGGCAAAAAGAAGACCAAGCGCGAATACCTCTTGCCGAACTACATGCTAAAGGTGATCGTTTGGCATTCACCACTGATAGCTATGTCGTTTCCCCCTTGTTTTTTCCTGGAGGAGATATTGGCAAATTAGCAGTATGTGGCACGCTAAATGACTTAGCTGTTGGTGGTGCTCAACCCCTCTATTTAAGTGCAGGCTTTATTATTGAAGAAGGGTTATCACTAACTTTACTTGAAGAAATTGTATATTCAATGGCAAAAACAGCTAAAGAGCAGGGTGTCTCCATTATTACCGGTGATACTAAAGTCGTTGAACGAGGGATGGCTGATAAATTATTCATTAATACTACAGGTGTTGGCGTTATACCTCAGTCCATTCAATTAAGCGCAGCAAATGCTCGGCCAGGAGATAAAATCTTAGTGAGTGGTTTTATTGGTGATCATGGTGCTACTGTTATGCTGGCACGAGATAACCTGGGCTTACATTCAGACTTACAAAGTGATTGTGCTGCCTTATACCCTCTGATTAATCAGTTATTATTGCAACATACTCATGATATTCGCTGTATTCGCGATGTTACGAGAGGAGGGATCGGAGGTGTGCTTTCTGAGATTGCTCAAGCTTCAAATATCACTATTGAATTAGACGAAGTTGCCTTACCTGTCCGGTCTCAAACCCGAGGAATTTGTGAGCTACTTGGCCTTGATCCTTTGTTTTTAGCCAATGAAGGACTTGCAGTATTTGTTGTAGACCATCAACACGCTGAAACTGTTTTACAGTTAATGCAGCAACATCCCTTAGGCCAACATGCACAAATCGTTGGTGAAGTTACAGCATTTTCAATTAACCACTTACATTTAAAAACCCGGTATGGTGCCAGAAGAATAGTTAACGTACCTTACGGGCTTCAACTACCAAGAATTTGCTAAAAAATACCCTTAATATTCTAGAGTAACGGTATACTGCTGTGTTTTTTTACGTTTCATGGACTTAAAGCTATTTGTGGTGTTTTTAAATCACCTTTTGGCCAAAAACTGGATAACGCTCGTCGAACACACCGTGAATCCCTCCCTGGAGGCTTGATTACCGCATCCTTGCGGCAAACAGTTCGACGAGCATTACCCAATTTTTGTCTTATCCGTAACATACATTGATATAGTACAGCTAATTTTCACTGGTCTAGGCAAGTAATATAAAGTTAATACTTTTTACTTTGAAATGGATATTTTTTGATTCAATTTAATTATATTTATGATTGATTCAGCTAGAGATGAAAATAAAGTATTAAAGTTTTCCCTGTTGATTTTCATTGTGTTTAAAACATTGCCTTGTTGATCTATCTGATCATCAGTCAAAGCGAATATCGGTACGTTATGTTTCTGAGACTGCGCAATAAGTGAGTTGAAATCAGATATATTTGTTAGGTTGTATAAGTTATTATTAGGAAGAGTATCCCTAAAAGAAGCCTCATCAATTGTCATATTTACCTTTCTGAGGGATGGAACCAGAGTATTTGATACTAGCTCATCTATTTCATCGATCCAACGTTGAAAGGACTTAGCAGGAGCTTTACTATAAAGTTTGTACCTTTGTGCAATATATCCTAAAAATTTCGGTGGTTCTTTAGGAAATGCATATTGAAGTGTACTATCTCTGAACTTTTCAATATCTGCATTCCATTGAGGGAGAACGCTTGTCAATGACTTTATAGCTTGAGCACAGAAAAAATCAGGGGATGCAGGTATTATGAAATAATCACTTACCATAAGTAAGCACTCATTTAGAGCCCCAACGCTTGGACTCATATCAATAAGAATATATTCATAATCATGTTGCTTAGCTGTTTTTTTTATTAGTTCACCGATACTTCCTGGTATATTCCTTATTGCAGGGATAGATTGGCTAGCTTTTAGAGCTACGCTCATTTGTGTTTCAGCTTCTGCTAAACGAATATTTCCGCACAGCAGGCTTAAACTATTATTTGGAGTAATACTAGGTTTAGCAGCTTCTACAGCCCTTATTTCCCCATTAATTATAGATTCTATTCCTGAGTAAATATCACAACCAAAATTATTTTTATAATATATTTCTTTATCTTCAATATCCCTGTAGTCAAGCACTAAGGCCGTTAGATTACACTGTGGATCGGCATCAACTATTAATGTTTTGTGGCCTTTTGAGGCTAACATCCATCCTAAATTAAAACACGTGGTTGTTTTGCTTACGCCCCCTTTATGGTTAAACAATGAAATAGTTTTCATAAGGCACCTCAGAGTAAAACAACTATCTGTTTTACTAAGATTAATACAGCTTTAGAAAGCTTAGTTGTTAATATTTATTTACAAAAATAAACAGTCTATTTTTTACCAACCAGTTCAACACCAACACACCTAATCATCGCATTTTTGTAGTATCTTCCAAATATGCAGGGGTTAGACAAAGTCTGGATAATACCTGTGAACCGTCTGCCGCAAGGAAGCGGCAGCCGAGCTTCCAAGGAGGGATTCACAGCGTGTTCGACAGGTATTAATCAGACTTTGTGGCAAATTAAATATATTGCACAAATGTTTCAACCAAAAAGCTTTTAAGACTGTTAGATCACACTCAACATAAGAATAACAATCAACTTACAATACTGTAGACAGTTTTTGGCTGAGAGTGGTAGGTTGTACCAAAGATAGAAACTGCGAGAATGCGGTTATCAAAGTCGTATTGTCACAGGAATCTATCTTTGGAAAGCATAGTAAAAACGGTTTTACGCTCAATGTCCAATGTTAATAAGCCTCAACGCACATTTATAGCGGCATTGTTGGCGACACTAATCGTATTTCAAGGCAAGGCAACCTATAGAAATATGAACCGTTACAGCGGTATGAGTGAAAAACGTTTTAGCCGTTGGTA
>NZ_AUAF01000028.1 GCF_000428585.1 Zooshikella ganghwensis DSM 15267
CGGTTATTCAGGTAATCCAGTCGTTGAATGGGTAAAAGAGTCCCATGAAATCACTCGTAGCATAATACTTGAGGTCGTTGAAAAAGCGGGTAAAGGGTTTAATGTTGTAAAAAAACGCTGGGTTGTTGAGCGTACTTTTTCATGGTTAATCAACTATAGGCGTCATTCTAAAGATTATGAAGTTTTAACGAGAAATAGTGAGGCAATGATTCACATTGCTATGCTGCATATTTTAGTCAAAAGAGTTGCTTAAATTTTGATTTTTAAGACACCTTCTAAGCCCAAGTCAGAAAAATTTAATGTACTATATCGTTGGGTCGAAAAGATTCCGATAGAAAATACTCAGATTAAAGATGTTTACCCAAGAACAGATGTTATTCCTTATCATCAGTTTGTACATTGACTGTAAAAATTAGTATTAATAAATAGAAAAAAGGGGTGCTTTGCTCCCCTGGTAAAAAAATAACACTATATCCTTCACGAATCATTATGGTTATATGAAAGGCTAAAAGGGTACTAAGGATATTAAAGTCCCATAGCTGAAGAGGTACTGCGTCGTGGATCTGCTGCACCATAAAGCGTACCGTCTGGTCCTACTAAGATACTTTGTATTGCGCCCATTGCGGGTTTCTCTGAGACGGTATGCCCCATTGACTCAAGCAGTTTAACGGTATCAGGGCTAATGCCTTGTTCTACACGAATTTCATCGGGTAACCACTGATGGTGAATACGTGGTGAGTTGACAGCCGTTTGGACATTTAATTTATGGTCTATGACATTCATAATTACCTGCAGGGTAGTTGTTATAATTCGAGAACCACCTGGGCTGCCTGTGATTAAAAAGTTTTTACCATCCTTTTTCACAATGGTAGGTGACATAGAGCTGAGCATGCGTTTGTTAGGCTCTACTTTATTGGCATCACTGCCAATTAAGCCATAAGCATTAGGTTCACCTGTTTTGGCGCTAAAGTCATCCATTTCATTATTAAGTAAAAAGCCCGCACCATCCACGACAATACCAGAGCCGTAACTAAAGTTAATCGTGTAAGTATTAGCAACGGCATTACCCCACTTATCAACGATTGAAAAGTGTGTGGTTTCGTTGCTTTCATAACCAGGAGGGTTCCCAGGCTTAACTTGTTTGCTTGGAGTTGCTTTATCCTGTGAAATTTGCTGGCGCAAAGTTTTTGCGTATTCTTTATCGATTAATCCTTTGCTTGGTACATTTACAAAGTCGCTATCACCTAAGTAAGTGGCACGATCAGCATAAGCGCGCTTCATGGCTTCTGCCATTAAATGAATCGTTTTTGCAGAGTTTAAGCCATAAGAACCAATAGGATAACCTTCCAGAATATTTAAAATCTGGACGATGTGAATACCACCAGAGCTTGGCGTTGGCATGGAATAAATATCATAGCCACGGTAAGTTCCATGTACAGGTTTACGAATGGCAGGTTGGTAGTTTTTTAAGTCTTCATGAGTTATTAAACCATCATGACGCTTCATTTCTTCAACAATCAAATCTGCTGTCTTGCCTTCATAAAAGCCAGCCATACCTTGTTTGGCAATGCGTTTTAGGGTTTCTGCCAGGTCTTTTTGAACAAAAATTTCACCCGGCTGATAGGGAGAGCCGTCGGCTTTATAAAAAGTTTTCAACGAAGCAGGCCATTTTTTTAGCATTTTTTCTGCATCTTGAGTACCTTTGGTAAAGCGAGGGGGTACTTTAAAGCCTTTTTCGGCCAGTGCAATGG
Source organism: Zooshikella ganghwensis DSM 15267 (assembly GCF_000428585.1). Classification (GTDB taxonomy): domain Bacteria; phylum Pseudomonadota; class Gammaproteobacteria; order Pseudomonadales; family Zooshikellaceae; genus Zooshikella; species Zooshikella ganghwensis. Next base: position 1,752 of record NZ_AUAF01000028.1, read on the forward strand.
CAGGTGCCAGTGCCCGTTCACGAGAAATAGTACCGTGTCGTTCTAAGGCCTTTAACAGCCCTGCAACAGTCCCTGGTACACCTGCGGCTTTATGGGTAAAACGGCTACGGTTTTGTACAACATTGCCAGCTTTGTCTTGAAACATTGTTGGCGTTGCTGCGGCGGGTGCTTTTTCACGGTAATCAATGGATTCGACTAGCTTATCCTGTTCTTTGGAAATAAGCATAAAGCCGCCACCACCGATATTGCCTGATCGGGGCTGAGTAACAGCCAGAGCAAAGGCAGCGGTTACTGCGGCATCAATGGCATTACCGCCTTCTTTAAGTACTTCGACAGCGACCTTGGTAGCTAATGTATGGCTTGTGACCACCATTGCTTTGGAAGCTTCAACAGGAAGACTACGATCTCCCTCAAAAATAAACTGTTCAGTAGTAGCCCAGGTATTAATGTTAATAATAGATGCTGCTGAGAGTGTCAAACTACTAATGATGAGTTTATAATTCATTGTTTTTTTGCGTTGAAAGCGCGTAAACATTTGCCAATTCATTTTTATTCCCTGAGTTGTTTATGTATTTTATAGCCTTCATTGAGGGCAGTTGTTATTGCATTTGCAACAGAATTAACTCAGTTGAACCCCCGAGCTGCAAATGCTGTTTTAGTTTTTACGCATAAATAAACAAGTGGCATTTGGGGTATTTTACACCTACATCGGAGGGTATATACGCTATATTCTCCGCTTTGGTTATATATACCAGATTAAAATGGGCTTGATTAATCATTAAAAGGCTATCCAAAAAGGATACGTCAGTAGGCGTAAACTTCCCGGTACACATCTTATGCTGCTAAGAGATTTGAGACAAGAGGGGGACCCACTTGTCTTAAAATAAATGGCAAGTGGATGTTCAATTTTATAAAGGTAGAAACGAGTAGGCTAATTAAAAATGAGACCTTAATTCGTTTGCAATAGCTTTGGGTGAATTAATGAGCCTCAGCCTGCTGTAAAAATACTTCGAACTCTTGACAGCCACCAATATATTCTTTTCCATGGAATATTTGGGGTACGGTTTCTACCGGTTTACCAATCGTTTTTTCTAAATCAGCCTTTGTAATATTCTCTACATGAATATCAATGTAATTAAAGTCTAACTGTTTATCTTCACACAGTTGTTTGGCTCTTCGGCAAAAACCACATCCCTCGCGTCCAAAAATAGTAATTCGTTGCATGTTAAAGCCCTCAATAAAGAATTTATGATTACCTTTGCTGGATGGCAAACAGTTTGAAGCTGTTATTGCTGCTGTTTCTTAAGATGAATTGCACCATAGTTTCCGTTATCAGGCTAATTGTATTAAGCAATGCTAATGATTAATGAAAACTATAGGCTAGTTGGCATCAACAGTATTAAGTGATGGCCCGCTATTCATTTGTCAGGTATAACAGGGAAAAAATGTCGTCTGTTACTAAAGTTAACTATACACCCTGAGAGATCAATGTTTTTGGGTCGGGAGTTAGTTCAGACTATTTGAATATTCAAATTACTTTGGTGGTATATAGGAACCATAAACAGTGGTTTCCACAAAATAGCCAACCTTAATACTCATAGTAATGAGGGTAATGGCTGCTTTACATAGCATGTAGCTAAAGCTGGTCTTGCCATGAGTAGGTAGCGAGAAGTCTAAGTAATAGGCTGCGTAGTATTGGTATTAGTAAGAGGTTGCATAACAATCACATTATTGGGGCACAGCTGAATTTTATCGCAGGCTGAAGCTGTATCCCCGGATAGAAGTGCAAGGTTGTTATATCCTTAGAGAAGTAGTAGGTGGCAATGAAACGATTGTTAATTATGTTGGCAGGTACTGTTTCGTTATTACTGGGAGTTGCCTTCTGGTTGACTGACGGTGAACCGAGAGTGGCGATGACTGCAGAGCCAGCTCCCTTACAACATCTACTGGAGAGGCACACACCGACCTTTCTTCCAGCGGAAGGGGTTTATGAGATTGAAGCAACGGAGGCTGACCTCAAGCAGCTCTTTGTGACATTGGTTCAAAAGTACCCTCAGTGGCATGTAAAAGGTGTAGATATTGAACTCATGGAGCAAAAAGCTCTTATTCGCTCCTCTGTACAGGTAGGCCCACGTTACTTGAATGTAACATCGCTAGTGGGTATCAGAGGTAACAAGCCTGAGTTACTAGAAGTGCAGCTAGCAGATCAAGTATTGCCTGAATGGCTTGTTAATCTAGCGATTGAGAACACCCAGCAAATTGCTCGGTTAGAGCCTGTATGGCAAATGTATCAGAGTATTGAGCGTGTTCGCATTGCGCCCCAAAGAGTGGTGCTAGCTTATCACTGGTCTGAAAGAATGGTTTCTGCCCTCAATAAACAAGGCAAAGATTTTTTGTTTTCCCCTGCTGATCAGCAACGTATCACAATGTATTTAGTTGCAGCTCATAAATACGCTGAGCAAAGTAAAGTAAAAAGAGAGCCGTTACCCAAATTATTTCAGCAACTATTCCAGTTAGCGCAACAACGCACACAAACGGGTGAGTCAGCCGTCGACGAAAACCGGGCATTACTGACGGCGTTAGCGCTTTATCACTCCAATTTAGACTTATCTGACTACAAGGTGCCTAAGGCTTTGCTTAAGCAGCGTAAACGCTTTTACCTGAATAAAAGAAAAGACTTAGCCAGACACTTTGTGCTATCTGCCGCTATGTCTCTCTATATGGGAGACAGGCTGACAGATAGTGTTGGTTTATTAAAAGAACTAGACGATTCACGAAACGGGTCTGGTTTTAGTTTTTATGATTTAGCTGCAGATCGTGCTGGCATTCGCTTTGCTCGCCAAGCAACTAAATCAGAGACTTTGGCTAAACAATTACAAGCTATGTTGGCGGTTTCTGTTGATGAGGCCATGCTGGTGCCTGCGTTTAAAAAGTTACCTGAAGGGATGTCAACAAAGCAGTTTGAAGCTGAATTTAAGGATACCCAAAGTGAGGGCTTCAAGCAGCTATTGCAATCAATAGACAGCCAGATAGAGGCGAGTCCTTTATACAGAAAGCCAAATGTGATTGCTGAGTAGGCAGTTGGACCGCATAGGCTGCTATGGCGGTGATGATTGCCCTGTATCAGGTGATTGGGTATCCTACGCCCCTCAAAAAGAACATTTTCTGGTTATATACCCAAAGGGTATAAAGTGATGGGGTAATAAATCATGTATGTTGACGCATCAGTTGTAGCGAGTGTGCTAGTGGTTGTAGGTGTATGTGCCATTGTGGTGTTTGGTGGTCGTTATATTGCCAAACGGATGCGTGAAGATGCTGCCAGCCAATAAAAATAGCTAAAAAATGGTTTTAAAACAGAGGTTTTTAACCTCTGTTATTAACCCATCATTTATTGACCTTTCTTCTTAAAAAAACAATTATTTTAACTGCTCATTTTACGAATGATGGTTTGTAAGTGCTCAACATGTTGCTTAATGTCACTAATAACCTGTTGGGTTACACCTTGAGGTTTCATGTTTTTCCACTGTTGTCCGTATAGTTGTTGACCTTGTGGATTAAAAAACAGTTTTGTCTCGTGAAGCTCAATGCTGATGGGACCATCATTATTAAGTACTTTGTGGGTACTTTTTTCAGTGTAGTGAAATAATCGACCCTGAGAAAAATAATACTTGTGGCTGCCTTCAGCACGTCGTCCATCTTTACGGTGCTCTTGAATAAAGCGCAGCTGACCTTGTTCAAGGAAGGCGTCGTATGTTGAGAAAGAGTCACCATCCTGCCACGTACCACTGATTTTATGCATGGTATCTTGTTGGGCTTCAACCAATAAAGCCTGCTTTTTGAGTGTTGCGAGTTGAGCACTATCTTGAATTGCGGCGATTTCTGGTGCTTGAGCATTCTGATAAGGTTTAGTCTGGTCAACCAGGCAGCCTGTTAATAGGGAGAGTGTGCAGCTTAGTACTACAGCAGACCGTGATACTGTTAGCAATCCTTTCATTCTCTGTCTAACCTCATGATGCATTGTTGTCTATTTTCTTTCAGATGTATGCTGAACAGAATCTATGCAGTTTAACGATCCATTGCGTATAACTCATGATTTTATGTGTGGCTTATTTCTCAATTACAAAATATACCCTGAGAGATGTACATTAAACGTAGCATTATAACTTTGAGTTATAGTTGTATTAGTGGCTTACTCAGTCTCCCGATACTGGGTTTATATCTGTTTTATCTCATTTATAACTGAGATTAATAGCGATCGATAAAATAAGTCGTTATTGATGCTATACCCTTCGTTGTGAGTATATGTACTGTTGGTTTGGAGAGTGACGTGCAGTCGAATTATCGTATAACACAGGGCAACTGGAACGAAGCGATGCAGGTTATTTCACAATTGCCTGAGTTTGAGCGAGACTACTCTATTGAAGTATTGGCTCAGCGTGTGGCAAACAAGGCGTATTCATTATTGATTGCCTGGTATGGTGAGCGACCTGTTGCGTTTAAATTAGGTTATGCCCTTGATGATGATCGTTTTTACAGTTGGCTAGAGGGGGTGATTCCCGCTTATCGTGAGCTAGGTATTGGCACTGACTTACTTGTCCAGCAAGAGGCCTGGGCATTAAATCAAGGTTATAGTGTACTGGAAGTAAAATCGAGAAACTGCTTTCCCAAAATGCTGCGCTTACTACTTAAGCAAGGCTATTTTATCAGTCATGTTGAGCCACAGGGGCAAGTGGAGCAACATATTATTTATTTTTCTAAGTCTTTTTCACGGCTTTTACAAAGCAGCTAAACAGTTGGGCTTTTATTTACAAGCCTTAGGCTAATGCCTATTTAGTTAGCTGAAACTCATCCTGCGGCGTTACACCACAGTTAGCTATTAATCTTTATGTTAAAGATTGAGTACTATAGTGCTTTGTTGGTAGGTGGTATTTTTACCCTGTAAATGTACTACTCACCATACTTGTTTAGGTATTCAAGGAATTGAAGATAATGATAATGATAATGACAAATCGACTGTTAGCCATAGATATCTTTCGGGGAGCTGCTGTAATCTTTATGATTTTAGGGAATACCCCTGGCAGTTGGGATTATGTATTTCCGGCATTAAAGCATGCCCAGTGGCACGGTTGGACACCGGTAGATTTAGTGTTTCCTTTTTTTCTGTTTATTGTTGGCCTGGCAATGGCTTATTCATTGCAGCAATACTCTGGTGAGGATAGAAAAAAGAAAATAATTCGCCGTGGTGGTTTGATTTTTTTAATTGGTTTTATGCTTAATGGCTTTCCTTACACTCTGGATGCAATAGGGCACTGGCGTGTTATGGGGGTACTACAGCGAATTGCATTAGTATATTGCATTGTGGCATTACTGGTTAATACGCTAAGCCGACGTCAATTAATGACTTTTATTATTATTAACTGGGTGACTTATTGGGCTGTTTTATTGTTAGGTGCGACAGGTGATGAGCCATTAAGCATACAAAATAATATGGTTCGCCAGTTAGATTTATGGTTATTAGGTGCAAATCACATGTGGCAGGGTCATGGGTTAGCGTTTGACCCAGAAGGGATTCTAAGTACTTGGCCAGCCTTGACCACCACGTTATTAGGGTATGTTGCAGGCTTATGGTTAAAAGATGTGATTTATCAGGACCAGTATGCTGCCCAGCCACAAAAGGTCAATATGCGGTATATAGGGTTAAGGATGGCTGGGGTAGGGTGCGCCTTGATTATTGCAGCTTATGGCTTTAGCGCAATGGGTTTGCCAATAAATAAATCGTTATGGACACCAAGCTTTGTAATGTTAAGCAGTGGGTGGGCTTTTATTGTGTTGGCAATATTAATCAGTGTATTCCCTATGTCGAAGACACCCAAACTGCTTTCGCCAGTGCTGGCTTTTGGTTGTAATCCGTTATTGGCGTATATCATCGCCGATTTGTGGGTGAGAGTACTCTATAGCATTCGTATAACCGATAGCCAAGGGCAAACAGCATATGACTGGTTATTTAATGAAGTTTTTGCTAACTGGGCAGGACCGTGGTTAGGCTCGTTAAGCTTTGCAATTACTCATGTGTTGCTTATTGGTCTAATTATGTATTGCTTATATCAAAAAAAAATCTTGTTTAAAGTTTGATTAGGCAACACATTCAGTCAGTATTTGCCATACTTGTGAATAGGGTTTATGCGTTCGCGATGGGTTACTCCTATCATTGAGCGTCTATCATTGTGTCGTGAGTGTATTATGTCGGTTAAGTTGTTTGGTATACCTTCATTGCTGTTGTCATGTAGCCTTATTACGGTATCGGCCTTTGCTGCCAGTAAACCTTCTGCTCCCTGGCTATCGCTAACGGTGCCCAACACCGGAAAATCAATGGCGATTGGTTCTTATGCTGCAGGCTGCTTAGCGGGAGGCGAATCGCTACCACCCAATGGTAAAGGGTTTCAGGTGATGCGTTTATCTCGAGCGCGTTTCTATGGGCATCCTGAGCTAATCCGCTATATCAATGACTTGGGTGGGAAGATAGCGGATAGGCAACTAGGTACGCTGTTGGTAGGGGATCTGGCGATGGCGCGGGGAGGCCCCATGGAGGGTGGGCATCGAAGCCACCAGAATGGGTTGGATGTCGATATCTGGTTTACACTGGATAAAAAACATCACTTGGATCTCTATCAGCGAGAAGCATTGAGTGCTTTTTCTGTTATTCAAAAGAAGCGCTATGCACTGGATACCTCTCGTTGGACACCAAAACATGATTCTGCCTTACAGTTAGCGGCACAAGATGGTCGTGTTGAGCGTATATTTGTTGCCCCATTGATTAAAAAACGTTTATGTACATTTAGAAAAAACAAGCAGGATGACATCTGGTTACGTAAAATACGTCCGTGGTGGGGGCATGATGATCATTTTCATGTGCGTTTGAAATGTCCTTCGGAAAGCCCATTTTGTCGACCACAAAAACCAATTCCTGCTGGTAATGGCTGTGATAAAAAGTCACTCAAGTGGTGGTTGACCGTGACAGCACAGCAACATGCCAAAGCTCAGAAGGCTAAAAAAGTGGTTGCCCAGAAAAAAACGAAAAAGAAAGGAAAACCGTTTTGGCAAAAAGTAAAATTACCGGAAATGTGTCACAAAGTTTTTGCGGATGAGGCGCGGTATTTAAATTAGCTGTTTGTATGAAAAATAAAAAGCTCATATTTATTATGGGCTTTTTTAATGTAAAAGACGACAAAGTCACTTAAAAGTCAGGTGCACCATTGAATGATGCCCAAAAAAAATGCCCGTAAAGACGGGCAAAATGCATTAGGGAAAAGAAGATTTACAAGCCGAAATAGCCCTGCAATGAGCTAATTCGAGTTTCATTATAAGTTTTTTGTTAAATTTTTAAATGGTTATTGTGATACTAATTTGCAACTTTAGTGTTAAAAATGTTAACCAACTGTTGTTGCCTGTTACGATACTCACGTGATTGTGATCATATTTTATTGGTATAACAACAGCCTGTTAACAATGTTTGTTTTAAATAGGTCCTTTTTTAAGTAACACTTCATTACATCTACTGTGTATTCGTTAGATGTAATAAATGTCACATCTTTGTCGCAGCATTCTTTTTTGTTAACTGTGTTGGCTTTTCTTGTGATTGACTAGCCAATATTTTTTCTTTAGCCAGCTCGTATAATATTTCCGTGCTTTTTAATAACATTGCCAAGGGTACTGCTTCATTAATGCCGTGATAGTTAACAGGTGGTCCTGCAATCCGGCCTAGCATAGGTCCTGCTGCGATAAGGGGTAAATATCCTTTGGCGTCTGTCCCACCACCAATGGCTTGAGCAGGGCAGTCTTCTCCCATTACTTTACGGTAGGCATTATTCACAAACTGAAAGTTGGGGCTTTCAGTGTCTCGAATATCAGGGGTTACCTTGGTGCTTGTACTAAAGCTAATTTTTGCGTCTCGATGCTGCTGATTAAAGGCTTGCGTTAGTTGCGTAAAAACAGACTGAAAACGACTCTTGCCGGGTAATAGGCCAAATGTTTTACCATCCCAGGGTTTGTCTTGGTGGTTTGCGGCATAACGAATATCAACGGCTAATGTAGCCTTGTTGTGTGTTAAGTCGGTCTGTAATCGGGTAATAGCGTAAGTGGTTCCTGTGGTGAAGACTTTATCCTGTTTTTGCAGTAGCGCGGGGTGGTGTTCACCAAACACTTTGGTACCCCAGGTCCAGGCTACAAACTGGCTAAGCTGACTGAGGCCGTTTTGTTGCAACGTACCATTATCGGTCAGGTGAGCTAGGAAATTTGTGATGGCAACCAGAGGGTTGGCGCCATCCTCTCGGTTAGCGTGGGGCACTGAGCCGTGTTGAGCGCCAATCACTGAGGTTGTGAGCTTAAGCTGTGTGGGGCTGACTCGACTGATAGTCATAGGAGCCCGGCGGTAATCTGGGTCGTCAAAAGTATAGTGCTGGTAATCTGACTGTATTTGGTCAGCAAGATCATCCAGCAGGGTAGGGTTTTCTGCTTGAAGAAGGACGACTGCCTCGCTTGGTATCTGGTTGGTTGGACTGTCTTTTGGTGTGTTGATGCTGTGTATCCAAATACCTTGCTTGGGTGTTTCACCCAGTGCTGTAAAGAACTGAGGGCGTTCGATACCTTTCTCTGCGCGGATACACCATGAGGCATCAAACACGATTCCCAGGTCAGGTACCGCTTGTGGGTTTTCTGCCAAGAACTTCGGCGTTGCCATATCCGTTTCTTCAGAAGTATCAAACCATACTTCCAAGGTGATGTTATTTAAAGCCTCTGGCGTTGCATCATAGTCTCTTGCAAGCTGTTGCAGGATATTGAGTGTGGCCATTGCTGGACCTTTGTTGTCCACTGCCCCACGACCCACCAGAAAAGGCTGCTTGGTTTGCTGAAGTTCACGTTGCTCAATACGGGGTTGAAAGGGTTGCCAGTCCATACCTCCAGGTGCCACAGTATCGAGGTGAGTGATAAAGGATAGTTTCTCTGTGCCATTGCCTAACCGATAGCCAAATAAACGATAAGGGTCGTTAGGCTGATCGGGGCGATTTTTCCGCCACTCAAAATCTCTGATTTTCAGGTGTTGCTGTTGTTGATTAAAGGTTGAAATGCGCTGGTCAAGCACCGCTTTGATTTTGTTAAAAGACTGTTGGACTTCTTCACTTGAGCGACCTTCACTACGGTAGCTGGGGATAGCGACTAAGGTATTGGTATCTTGGATAATGGCTTCAGCCAAAGGGTTCTTTTTGATAGTTTCGGGAAGCGTTTGCTGATGAGTAGGCGTTTGACTGCAACCGGCAATGGCAAGTGCCGTGGCGAGTATTGCGGCGGTTAATGGTTGTTTGTTGAACATTAATTTCCATCCTTGGAAGTGTGTTTAGTTGCAAAAAGATCAGCAGCAATATTTGGTCATCATATGATTTGCCATCAAGAGCGCTACGAGGCCAGCTTTTGTGGTTTTATAGGGCAGCTTCTAAACCGCTCTTCAGCCATTTGGTTGGCAACGCTATTTGTTGATGCTTGCTCGCTATCTGCACGCTGAAATATTTCCAGCAGTGTATCGCCAATGCCTTCCACGTGCTGCTTGACTTGCAGGTGATCATAACCTGTTCGCTCGTGGGCGACATCGATAATCCCTCCCGCATTTATTACATAGTCAGGCGCATACAAAATGCCATGATGACGCAGTTTATCGCCGTGTAATTCATCCTGCAGCTGATTATTGGCTGCTCCCGCGATAACAGAGGCTTTCAAAAGCGGGATGGTTCTGTCATTGAGTACAGCACCCAGTGCACAAGGAGCAAAAACATCAACCGTTTGGCTGTAAATAGCATCAGGCTCAACGGCTATCGCATTAAGCTCATCCTGGGCACGCTCAACTTGTTCGGATTGTATATCGGTTACCCAAAGTTTGGCGCCAGCTTTATGTAAATATTCTGCCAGTCGATAGCCAACATGCCCAAGCCCCTGGATTGCAACCCGTAAACCTGCCAGGTCAGAGCGGTCAAGGTAGTATCTGGCGCTGGTACTGAGACCAACATAAACACCATAGGCTGTCATCGGTGATGGATCACCACTTTTAATATTGCCTTGTAAGTCCTTTTTAGGCGCAATACCCACTACATGGCTGGTGGTTTGTGCCATTATTTTTAGATCTTCAACACTGGTACCCGCATCTTCAGCGCTAATATAGCAGCCTCCCAGTCGATTAATAAATTCTGCCATCGCCATGAATAACTCAGGACTTTTGTCCTGGTGTGGGTCACCAATAATGACAGACTTACCACCACCCAGTGGCAAGCCTGCCAATGCTGATTTATAGGTCATGCCTCGTGACAACCTAAGCACATCATAGAGAGCATCATCATCAGTGGCATAAGGCCACATTCGACAACCACCCAAAGCTGGTCCTAACTCCGTGTTATGAATGGCAATAATTGCTTTCAGACCTGAAATTGGGTCATGACAAAACAGCACGTTTTCGTGTTGATCGTATTCATGGTGAGAAAAAATGCTCATGTTGATCCTTCCTCTGTTAGCAAGTGCATCTTGTTATTGTTTTATAGTGCGACTTTTTCATTTGACTGCTTTACGCTTTAAATGGTTTAAGTTCTAACTTCGTAGAAGTTAACGGCCTTTTCCTGCTGAGCAGGCTTTTGGGTCGGTGAAACTGGTTGCTGGCTGATATCTATCATTGATGGCGTAGTGAATGTTTCTAGTAAGCTAGTCAGCGTGTTAGCAACCCGTTGATAGTTTGCCATTTTGATATGACCGTAGCCTCGGATTTGCGGGATAAGAGCCGCCCACTTCAATGCAGTAGCATAGTTTTGGCTTGTGAGGTGGGTGATGATTAGGCTGACAGAATGCTCAAACTGTTGAATAAGTTGGCGCTCAAAACGGCGGTCTTTGGTCCAGCTAAAGGGGTCAAAGGGGGTTCCACGCAGGTGCTTACCATGCTGAAGAAGTTTGAAGGCGGACTTAAGCCAGCCACTATAAGCACGCTTTCGTGGTAATCCCGTGAACGGATCACGTCGATTAAACAAGGGCGGCGCTAGATTAAACTCCAGTTTGTAGTGTCCAGTGAACTGTGCGTCCAGGTATTCCTGAAAGCTTGGCAAACTAAACAGGCGGGCTACTTCATACTCATCCTTGTAAGCCAGCAAGTGGGCATAACTCAAAGCGATTTGCCGACTGAGTTGATCACCACACTTAAGCGCATCCTCTCGCTGTTGTACACGTCGCACAAGCTGTTCAAAACGGTTTGCATAACGTTGGTTTTGATAGGCGATCAGTCGCTTTCGCTGTTCAGCAATGATTGTGTTCAGATCGCTGATTAACTGAATAGGCGTTGCCTGTTCCTGTGCATCGTTCGTCTCAGAGAGCTTTTGCATAACCTCTTCAGGACATTGGGCATAGCGCCTTCCCCATAAAAAGGCTTGCTGATTGAGAGTGACAGCAACATTGTTTAATTCAATGGCTTTGTTTATGGCATCGGCAGAAACAGGTAGTAAACCATGCTGGTAAGCAACACCCACTATAAATAGATTGCAGGCAATGGCATCACCTAACAGTTTGCTGGCAACCGTGTGTGCATCAATAGCCCACTGCTGGTCAGGTGCTAAAGCCTGTTGGACTTGGCTAAGTAGTTCAGTAGAGGGGAGGTTGAAGTCTGCATCACGGGTGAAAGCTGCAGGCATCGTCAAATAATTATTGATGACACCTGCGGTTTTGATATGGAGCTTTTCCAACACATCCTGTTGTGCTGCCACCATCAGATCACAGGCAAGCAGCAGGTCTGTACTTTTGCTGGGCGTGCGGACACTATTGATCTGGTGTTGATGAGGGGCGATACGAATATGGCTAGTGACACCGCCGTACTTTTGGGCTAACCCAGTCTGATCAAGCACAGAGAAGCCTTTGCCTTCAAGGTGGGCTGCCATCCCTAGTAAAGCACCTATAGTGACAACACCTGTACCACCAATCCCGGTCACGAGGATGTTATAAGGTTGGTCGAGCGGTAATGGTGTAGGTTCGGGTAATGACGCTGACCAGTCGGTATTAATTTGTTGGCCTTTACGTAATTGACCACCTTTTACTGTGACGAAGCTTGGGCAAAATCCCTGGTTGCAGCTGTAGTCTTTATTGCAGCTGGACTGATCAATAGCGCGTTTGCGACCTAGGGGCGTCATTTTCGGTTGGATCGACAAACAGCCACTTTGTTGACCACAGTCGCCACATCCTTCACAGACTTCAGGGTGAATAACCAGTCGTTTGGCGGGATCAGGAAAAGCATTTCGTTTTCTACGACGACGCTTTTCAGCGGCACAGGTCTGGGCATAGATGAGCACAGTGGTACCTTCCGTTTCTCGCAGTACCTTTTGCACATGATCCAATGCATCACGGTTAAACACCTCAACCCCTGGAGCAAAGTCTTTAGGGTTTTGGTAGGCTTCGGGGGTATCTGTGACCACCACCGTTTTGGTGACGCCTTCTGCTGCTACTTGCTGGGTGATTTGACCCACACTGAGAGGACCATCAACAGGCTGTCCACCTGTCATGGCGACAGCATCGTTATAAAGAATCTTAAAGGTAATGTTGACCTTGGCTGCAACTGCCGCACGAATGGCAAGAATACCAGAGTGATAGTAAGTGCCATCGCCCAGATTCTGAAAAATGTGTGAGGTTTCAGTAAAGGGAGCTTGACCAATCCAGGTAACACCTTCGCCTCCCATTTGGGTGAAGGTATCGGTGTTGCGGTCCATCCATGTCACCATATAGTGACAGCCAATTCCTCCTGTAGCACGGCTGCCCTCAGGGACTTTGGTTGATGTATTGTGTGGGCAGCCTGAGCAATAGTGTGGTGCTCTTTGTGCTGAGGGCGTTGCTGCTTCTTGATTGGGGGCTTGCTGGAGATACGCAAGTCTTCGCTTAAGTGCACTGTGCTGGGGTAAACAGGTGATTAATGACTGGCCTAATGCTTGAGCGATTATGCCCGCACTCAACTCTAGCTTACCGGTCAAGCCAGTAGAGGCGCTCAGAGGCGAGGTTTTACCCATGATTTGGGGGCGCTGAGTATCTGGGAGGTGATAAAGCAGTTGTCGAAGCTGGTCTTCCAACAAGGGACGTTTTTCTTCAACCACCCAAATGCGGGGATACTGCTTTGCAAACGCAGTTATTCGCGTGGGTTCCAGTGGCCAAACTAAGCCAGCTTTGTAAATACCAATCCCAGCAGCGGCGGCTTCTTGCTGGGTGATACCTAGTAACTCTAAGGCCTGCAATGTGTCGTAGTAGCTTTTGCCAGAAGTGACAATGCCCAGAGTAGGGAGGTGGGTTGGTTTGAGCTTTACTTGGTCAAGTTGGTGGTGGTAAACAAAGGCATGGATGGCCGGAAGTTTAAAATCATGAAGTCGAGCTTCCTGTTGTGCTGGAGGGTCAGGCCAGCGGATATTCAGCCCATTTTCAGGCAGGATAAAGTCTGGAGGAGGGCTGAGATCAAGGGGCTGGTTATCAATACTAACAGCCATCGTTGAATCCATGATGTCAGCTAATGCTTTTACTCCCACCCAGCAACCACTGAATCGGGAAAGGCCATAGCCAAATAGCCCATAATCTATAAGCTCCTGCAAGTTGCCAGGGTAGAGTACCGGAATCATGGCATCGACAAAGGCATAGTCACTTTGGTGAGGAAGTGTTGAGGACTTACACGCGTGGTCATCGCCTGCCAATGCCAGGACACCACCCAGCGGGGATGAGCCTGCTGCATTGGCATGTTTAAATACATCACCCGTGCGGTCAACACCAGGGCCTTTGCCATACCATAAGCCAAACACACCTTGATATTGAGCGCCAGGAAATAACCCTACCTGTTGACTGCCCCATACTGCAGTAGCACCTAAATCTTCGTTAATACCTGGTTGGAAGCTAATATGGTGTGCTTTAAGGTGTTTTTTTGCCTGCCAAAATGTTTTATCCAGTCCACCCAGAGGGGAACCACGATAACCGGAAACAAAGCCAGCGGTGTGTAAGCTTCGTGCCTGGTCATGCTGTTGCTGCAGCATCAATAGCCGAGTCACGGCTTGTGCACCATTGACATGGATGGTGCCCGAAGCACGGGTATACTTGTCGTCGAGATTGACGTCAGCCAAGTTCATAAGCTTGCTCCTCATCCCCTCAGAGGGGGTATAGGCCATCCGTTGACCTTGATGTTTTATTATTGTTGAGCGCTAGGGGCTTAAAATATGAGTCAATTCAGGCGTTAAATGTCACCTAAAGCGCTATAAGCACATGCTCTTTATTTTGCCGCATTGGTATTAGTCTTGAGGAAACTATGAGATGCGGTAATGGTGCTGAGGGGGAGGTGTAAAGCTATTAGTGGCTTTTAAACTAAGATTGTTGGCTAGGTATATGAGTAAAGAGGGCTTAAGGACATTAATTAGTTGAGTCATTTTGCTTTTCTCCTCTTGCAGGATCACTGCAAATTTGGTGTTTGTTTTGTTGTTATTGTTAGTGCTAATTGCTTTGTCTGCTTAGCGTAAAGTGTCATCTGCCGAGAGCAGGTGTGCTTTCCCTTTGACCACTTCTAGTGTGGTTGCTAGCTCACGTCATTGTGAAAAGCAGCATGTTATTTTTAATTCAGTGTGAACACGGCATGGGTAATGCGGTGCTTAATGGCTCCTTGTGGGAGCACGGCACACAATGTACTTTGTCGTAATGTTGCGTGCTAAGCTCTAGCAAAGCAAGGCTTGAGTAGTTTGTCAATAAAACTTCATTTGTAGTGCTTTGCAAGTTTGAATACTCAGTTTTATTTATTGGTTCTGTAATTTTGGCGTAACAGTCGTGTTTTGTTTTTCGTTAATGACTGGTTTTAACTGTGCCAGTTTTCGTATAATCCCTCTCCTTTAGACACTCAACTGATTAGGTAATCAAAGAATCTATGACTGTCCGTACGCGAATAGCTCCATCACCCACAGGTGATCCTCATGTGGGTACGGCCTATATTGCTCTATTTAACTACTGTTTTGCCCGTCAACATGGTGGTCAGTTTATTCTTCGTATTGAGGATACTGATCAGGCACGGAGTACTCCTGAATCAGAACGAATGATTTTGGAATCACTACGCTGGCTGGGCTTGCAGTGGGATGAAGGGCCAGATGTGGCAGGTGGTGCTGGACCTTATCGCCAAAGTGAGCGGATGGAGATTTATGGTAAGTATGCAGAGCAACTAGTTGCTGATGGTCACGCCTTTTATTGCTTTGCTACCGCCGAAGAGCTGGATGAAATGCGTCAGCAGCAGATCGAGCGGGGAGAAACACCTAAATACGATGGCCGTGGGTTAAAGCTTTCAAAAGAGGAAGTCGAGCAGCGGCTGGCTGCAGGTGAACCCCATGTTATTCGAATGAAAATACCTGAAGAAGGTGTTTGCCAAGTGCCTGATATGCTTCGTGATCCCATTGATATTAATTGGAGTCAGGTGGATATGCAGGTGCTGCTGAAAGCAGATGGTATGCCTACCTACCATTTAGCCAATGTGGTTGATGATCACTTAATGGGTATCACTCATGTTATTCGCGGTGAAGAGTGGATTAACTCTGCGCCTAAACATATTTTGTTATATCAGTATTTTGGCTGGGATATGCCTACCTTGTGTCATATGCCTTTGCTGCGAAATCCTGATAAAAGTAAATTGAGTAAGCGAAAAAACCCAACCTGTATTACGTATTATCAACGTATGGGCTTTTTGCCAGAAGCGCTGTTGAACTACTTAGGGCGCATGGGCTGGTCGATGCCTGACGAGCGTGAAAAGTTTACGCTTGCTGAAATGATTGAAAACTTTAATATCTCACGAGTATCACTGGGTGGACCCATTTTCGATCAGGAAAAACTAAGCTGGTTGAATGGCCAATGGTTGCGTGAACTTTCAGTTGAAGATTTTGCAAAAAGAATGCAAACGTGGGCAGTCAATACTGACTACATGATGCAGATTGCCCCGTTGCTGCAAACCCGGGTGGAACGCTTATCTGATGCTGCTTCACTGGGAAGCTTCTTTTTTGCCGGATTGCTTGATGTTCAGCCTGAGCAATTCAGCCATAAACAGTTAGATGAAGAAGCCATCAAACGGATTCTACAGTTTGTTCTCTGGCGGTTAGAAACAGTGCGTAACTGGGAAAAAGACAAGCTATTTGCTGAAATCAAAGCAATAAGTAAAGCCATGGATATTAAGCTAAAGGACTTTTTGTTCCCCTTGTTTGTGGCGGTCACTGGCTCACCTTCATCCGTTTCAGTATTTGATGCGATGGCGATTTTAGGCGCTGATATAACCCGTGCCAGATTGCGTCATGCGGTCACTGTGTTAGGAGGTTTTTCCAAGAAAGCAGGTAAACGTTTGGAAAAGGATTATCAGCAACTGCTGACTAAAATGTTGGAAGATAGAGCGGTGGCTGAATAATTATTCTAGTCTAAGGTTTGCAGGGTAAGCCCTTAACGCTGAAGGGCTTATCCTGGGCTTAATGATCATGATAGTAGCGTGGTATCCCAGAAACAGTAGAGCAATATACATCGGATGTTGTTTACTTAAGTTAAATCGCAGCTAAATGCTTGACAGCACACAGCAAGCGCCATAGAATGCGCACCACGTTTCGGGGGTAACGCCACTGAAACAGGTAGTCCAAGTATTTTGGCAGCTGATGATCAGCAACGAGCAAAAAAGCTTAAGTTGAGGTCATTATGTTGTTGACGCTGCAAAGTGAAGTTAGAAAAGTTAGATTGGATATTTAAGAAGTATTTTTGCTTCTATGTGGGGCTATAGCTCAGCTGGGAGAGCGCTACAATGGCATTGTAGAGGTCAGCGGTTCGATCCCGCTTAGCTCCACCAAAATCGAAGGTTTACGTCCCCTTCGTCTAGTGGCCTAGGACACTGCCCTTTCACGGCAGTAACAGGGGTTCGAGTCCCCTAGGGGACGCCATATTTATGCGGGAATAGCTCAGTTGGTAGAGCACAACCTTGCCAAGGTTGGGGTCGCGAGTTCGAGTCTCGTTTCCCGCTCCAATTTCTAACGTTTTGTATTGTTGCGTCCCCTTCGTCTAGTGGCCTAGGACACTGCCCTTTCACGGCAGTAACAGGGGTTCGAGTCCCCTAGGGGACGCCATATTATGCGGGAATAGCTCAGTTGGTAGAGCACAACCTTGCCAAGGTTGGGGTCGCGAGTTCGAGTCTCGTTTCCCGCTCCAATTTCTAACGTTTTATATTGTTGCGTCCCCTTCGTCTAGTGGCCTAGGACACTGCCCTTTCACGGCAGTAACAGGGGTTCGAGTCCCCTAGGGGACGCCATATTATCAAGAGTTCATTGATTGAGCTGCTTATAAGCAGCGAGTTGATGAACCTTGGCTTTTGAAGAATTGTTTACCGCCCAAAAAACCGACTCAATGTAGTCGGTTTTTTTGTTTCTGGCTTTTTTCAGTAAAAGGTTTACGGTCTATTCAAGGACTGTAAAGTTGTTGAATGATAAACACTCGTTCTGGCTCATTAGTGGCTTAATGTTAACTGCACGACATTAATTTTATTTATGTTGAAGCCTGCTTCGCAGTAATGTAAATAGTACTTCCAAGTCCTTTGGAAATGATCATCATATCCCAAAGCTTTTAATTCATCTTTTTGTTGGTGAAAATTATCAGACCAGCAGCGAAGTGTTTTTGCATAATCAGCGCCAAATAGCAGGCAGTCTTCAATTTCAAATTCAAACTGTTCAGCAAGTTGCTTTAAATGTGACAGAGTGGGTAACATCCCCCCTGGAAAAATATAGAGCTGAATAAAATCCGGGTTTTTTTCGTAGTGTGAAAAAACGGCTTCATCAATGGTAATCACTTGAATAACTGCTTTTCCACCGGGTTTTAAGCAATGCTTTAGTTTCTGAAAGTAGGTTGGCCACCATTCACGACCCACTGCTTCAAGCATTTCAATAGAGATAATATGATCGTACTGATTAGATAATTCTCGGTAATCACAGAAATGAAAAGAGGTAAGATGACTTAAGCCTGCATTTTTTAAACGTTGCTTTGTGTACTGAAGTTGTTCTTTAGAAAGCGTTATCCCAGTAACTTGTAGGCCGTACAGTGCTGCTTGCTCGGCAAATCCTCCCCACCCACAGCCAATTTCCAGAATGTGTTGACCGGGGTTTGGGTTAAGCATGTCCAATAGCCGTTGATATTTTCGTTGCTGAGCTTCGAATAATGTCAAATCATATTGGGAAACACCTTCACCATAAATAGCGCTAGAGTAAGTCATACTTTTATCCAGCCACTGTATGTAAAACGAATTACTAATATCATAGTGAGCGGCAATATTACGTTTACTTCCTTTTACTGTGTTTTTATGAGATAGGTGACGTATAGTATGTAACCATTTAATAATGTTGAATTTTTTTCCTAACGCTTGATAATAAGGTTCATTAAGTGCGAAAAAAGTAAGTACTTTGCCTAAATCAGCGGTTTGCCAATGATTTTTAATATAGCTTTCAGCAAAACCTACATCACCCCGCCAAAATAAGTGCCAAAGAAATTTTAGTGGTGATTGTACTTCCATATTTGCGGAAGGCCCTGCTTTTGAACCCTTGAAATGAAAATTATGCTCACCCATTTTCAGATGGAGGCTACCAAATTGGGTTTGGTTAAAGGTTTTTATAATGGGTATTAGCCACCATCGGGTTGTGTGATGTGGGCGGCTGGATGTGACTAATGTTTGCTGCTCAGCCATGCGAAACACCTTTTTTTTGCTGCTTGGGATGAGTAAATATGGGCACTTTTCGTAACCATAATTTCAAGGCATGCCAGTGAATCATTGTGATAACTTTCCAGGTCATAAGAGGGATGGATAAAAATAATTTAATAAGCTGTTTATTGTTTGCTGGAATGCGATGGCTGTGTTGGGTCGCCAACAACATAAGAGTTTGATGCTGATAAGTTTTAATGATTGTGAAAAGTTTGTCATTAAAGGGGCTTAAGCGAAATTCATAGTGCATGTCCATTGCCAGGAAAGGTGACACATGAAAGTCTTTGGCCCTTTTAGCAGATATTGTGGATTTAAAGTTATCATGTTTGGGAGATATTACATAACAATGGTTTTCGTTAAAGGTATTGCTCACTTCTAGTACAATAGCTCTCAAATTATTCTGTTCATCAAAACAATACCAATTAGCTAACGGGTTAAAGCTATAACCTAAAACTCTTGGAAAGCACAATAATATAATACGGTGAGGTTTGAAAAATAACTGATGCTTGTGTAAAAGTGTTTTGATCCAAGCTGCTAAATTTGAGCCATCACGCGGTCCAACATCTTTTGGATAAAAACTGAATAAATTAAACCTGTCTATTGAAAAGAAACGACATTGAGAATGGGCTTTTTCTAATTGCAATACATCAACAGCAATGTTAAACACAGAATAATTAAATTTATAATTCACAGGTAAAAAACGCTGATGCATAACATTGCTTTTAAAGAGCAATAAAGCAGGATTACTATTCATTGCTGTTTCACACTTTGTGACTGCTCCCAAGGTGCAGAACAGTTTAATTGATTTGCAACGGCTATAGCTGACTGTAAACCATCTTCATGAAAACCATAACCACAGTAACTACCACAAAACCAGGTATTTTGTTTACCCTGGAGTGTGGGAATGAGCAGCTGTGCTTTTAAGGCATTTACCGTAAAGACGGGATGGTGATAAGTAATTTCACGAATAATGTGCGAGTCTTTCGGAAGAGTGAATGGGTTTAATGAAACAAAATAATTTTTTCTACATTCAAGCTGTTGCAGTAAATTCATCCAGTAAGTTACTGAAACCGAGCTTTGAACAACATTATGTTGTTGGCTTTTTAAATAATTCCACGAAGACCAAACTCGCTGCTGCTTAGGCATTAAGTGTTGGTCAGTATGCAGATAGGCAACATTTTCTTGATAACTGAACGCAGATAAAACTTGTTGCTCTTCAGGCGTAGGGTTATTGAGGATAGGTAATACTTCGTCTGCATGGCAGGCAAACACAACCTGATCACAGCTAATTTTCTGTTTTGAGGTTGTGACTACAATTTGAAGTTTTTGACGGTGTACTTGAGTGGCCGGCTCATTGGTCAGTAATTCCCCTTTAAAGATTTGTAATAATGCTTTGATATATTGGTAACTTCCTTGGGTCACAGTGCGCCATTGTGGTCGGTCATTAATATTGAGCAGGCCATGATTAGCAAAAAATTGTAAAAAACTGCAGGCAGGGAACTGTAGCATTGTTTCATCAGGGCAAGACCAGATAGCTGCGGCCATGGGAAGTAAATACTGTTGTTGCAGTTGATAGGAAAACTGATGATATTCGAGGTAATCATCAAGGGTAATATCAATTGGAATTTGTTTTTTCAGATCTTGTTTTGCGAGTTGATTAAACCTGACTATTTCTCTCAGCATTCGCCAGTAGGAAAGACTAATAATGTTCTTTCGCTGGCCAAATAGAGTGTTAACACTTGTGCCAGCATATTCTAATTCACCATCATTAATTGATGCGGCAAAGCTCATTGAGGTGGGCTGGGTGTGTACGCCTAAATGGTTAAATAGTTGGGAAAGGTGAGGGTAATTTGGCTGGTTGTAAACAATAAAGCCAGTATCTATTGCAAGTAGCTTATTTTCTTCCTCAACCTCAATTGTATTAGTGTGACCACCAAAGTAACCATTTTTTTCAATTAACGTCACACGATAACGTTGACTTAAGAGCCAGGCAGCTGCAAGTCCACTTATACCACTACCAATGACAATAATATGTTGAGCTTGATTCATAGCGTGCAAACCATCTTTGTCTTTAGGTTCATGAGATTGTGCAACTAGCAATGAAATAAGTTGTACGCTAATATTTATTTTGTATAAGAAATATAGGTCGATTTGTAAAAGAAAGCAAGTCAAAATGTATAGGTTGGTGTCACAGCCTTAATTGTTTGAGGAGAGTGGATATATGAATATCAGTGGCAAGTCCTTCTGGCTGGTGGGAGCAAGCAGTGGTATTGGTCGTTCATTAGCGTTGCAACTGGCGGCGCAAGGTGGCAATGTCGCTGTATCTGCTCGCAATGGGCAGGCGTTGACTGAATTACAAAGTCAGGCTCAATCGCTACCAGGCAGTATTCATGCATTCCCACTTGATGCCACTGACCGTGAAGCTTGCCATCATACGCTTGCTGAAATTCAAAAAGAGCTTGGTCCTGTTAACATCAGTGTCCTCAATGCTGGAGTCTATCAGCCTATGACCGTGAGTGACTTTAATGCGCAGACATGTGAACACATATTTACGGTTAACGTTATGTCTACCATTAACTGTTTGGAAGCACTATTACAAAAAGTCGAAGGTTTGGAGCAAATATTAATTACGGGCAGTGTTGCGGGTTATCGGGGGTTACCGTTAGCCGGTGCCTATGGGGCAAGCAAGGCTGCGCTGATTAATCTTGCTGAAGGTTTTAGGTCAGGTTTTTTGAAGCGAGGCATTCAGTTGCGGGTAATAAATCCAGGTTTTGTTGAAACGCCTATGACCGCCAAAAACACCTTTAAAATGCCCGCATTAATATCATCAGACGATGCAGCTAAAGCCATTATTGCTGGACTATCAAAGTCTGGGTTTGAAATAACCTTTCCCAAACGTTTTACCTGGTGGCTTAAACTTCTGAGGATACTGCCTTATTACTGCTATTTTCCTTTACTAAAAAGACTTAATACATAGTGCAATTACTTTGGGTAAAGTGGGTCTTTGTGCTTTTACTGTCGTTGTTAAAAGCACATATCCTGGCTCAGGGCTGTCACATAATAATGTTATTTTTAAAAAAGTCATTTTCTGAAGTAGCTTTGTTCAAAGTCTGTATAACGCTTGTTGAACACGCCATAAATCCTTCCTTGGAAGAGCTCAGCCAGCCAGCTTACAACGCATTGGCGGTGTTAAATTACTTCAGGTGTGTGTTTATTTGCTTGATTAAGTCTGTATTATCAGTCGCAGTGATGGTTGAGGTGGTATGTAATTGTTGCTCGTGAATCATTGTGCACTGTCCTGTCAGGATCAGTGGCACTGTTAGTAATTGCTGTAAATGTTGCAATTCTTTTTGAAGAACGTGTCGCTCGAAAGCCGATTGGCTGAAAATAATAACGGCTTGGCTTTGCAGTTTTTCAACAGCAAGAGAGACTTCATCATAAGGCAGTTTGCCAGCGAGAAGTTGTACATGATAGTTGTGTGCACTTAACGCTAATGCTGTGAGTAAAAGGTCAATGATTTCAAACTCGGTATGTATTGTTGTCGCTAACTGAGTCAGTAGTACTTTGGGACCCGTTGTTGATTTATTATTGTGATACAGGCGTGTCGTTAATTTTGCCCGTAACTGGGTGAGTAAAAAGCACTGTTCTGCTATTTGACCAAATTGTCCCTGCCAGTTTTTTTTAAGCTGGATAATCACAGGCTTTATTAGGTTTTCACTGACTATATCAATAGGATAAATGGCAAGTGCCTGATTATAAATATCATCCAATTTATCGTCATTAAAGGTTTTTACGGCATTAATAAATTGAGTTTGAGCTATTTGCCAGTTATCAACATTGCTACCTGGTGCAGTTTGCGATTTAGTGTTGTTTACATTTGCGAGTAAAGCTTTGACTTTACTGACAGCCACTCCGCGGTTTATCCACTCTAAAATACTTTTTATTTGGGTAACATGCTCTTGGTCATAAAGCCGATGCCCTTTAGCGGTTCGGTAAGGGGTAATCAGTCCATAGCGTCTTTCCCAGGCACGCAGTGTTACAGCGTTGACTCCTGTCAGCCTGGACACTTCCCGGATGGGAATTAAGCCTTCTGTATTTTCATTAACAACTAATTCAGTCATTTTTATTTCAATAGAGTATAAAATATATGACGTCTAGTTTAGCGTGCACTTAATGCGGCGTATATAGCCCGAAATTGGTAATGCTTGTTCATTATGGTATGTGCATCGCCAGCAAAAGGTTTTAAATAGCATTTCTTAACCCTAGCTCATCGGGGTAAGGTGATAAGTACATCTGCTGTTGTATAAATGTATTACCATGCAGTTTTATAAAGTGTTTAAGTAGCGTTATTGGAACAATAAGTGGTAAGAATCCTTGACGATATTGATGAATGATATAGAGGATTTCACCACGTTCAGCTTGTAGCAAAGCATGTTTTAGGAAGCCTAAAATATGCATAAGTACATTTGAATGTGTTTTGCGCGTAGCGCGTTGTTGCAACGCTTTCATAAAGATATGCTGATAAGTGTTGGCGGTTTCAGCAATATTAGAGGAGTCAATATTAGCGACCAGCTGACCTAAACGTGAATAATCTTCAGGTGAGTGAGCTAGCACTGAATATTTATAACGTGTATGAAATTGAATCAGTGCCGAAGGTGTCAGGTCTTGCATTAGCTGCTGCCAGCTATGGTAAGCGATCACTCTGTTAATAAAGTTTTCTCTTAGTATAGGATCATGTAAGCGACCTTCTTCTTCAACAGGCATAAGTGGAAGGTGTTTCATAATTTGCTGAGCATAAAGGCCTGTACCAGAATTACGATGAGGGTAGCCGTTAGATTGGTAAACTTTGACTCGTTCCATACCGCAGCTGGGTGACTTTTGCATCAAGATGTAGCCACTTAAATGCTGGAGCTGTTTAGCTTGCTTGGCGCCATATTCCTGCAAGGCTTCTGTGACATCGAGGTCAGGGTTAACAGAGCCAATGGCACGAGGTTGTTCTGGGTTACCGACTAAGCGAATAGGTTCCCGGGGTACACCCATTCCAATACCAACCTCGGGGCATATAGGTACATAGTTAAATATACGGCTGAGCTGATTTAAACAGAAAGATGATCGCTTGTGGCCGCCGTTGAAACGTACCTTGTGACCCAGCAAACAAGCACTGATACCAACTTGGATTGGGGATACAGAGTTAGTGGTTGATGAGTTCATTAAACGGTTCCTTGCGCAGCTTGTTTATTTAAACTTTCTTGTACAAATATAGTTTTGCTGTACAAGTTTGTAAAGTGGCTTAGCGCTACTATTTGTTCATAAAAACATAACCGGTTAGCGATAACTGGTTAAGTGACAGCAATTTGGCTGAGATACGTTGTTAGCCAGTGTTATAGTTATTATCAAAAATAAAACTGCCAGGAGTGTAAGGAGAAGCCTTGTGATAACTGCGGAGTTAATGGAACGTTTGGTCAATGCTTCTAATGATGGTGTTGTTGTTGCTGAGCGAGAAGGTGATGAGAGCATCTTGATTTATGTGAACCCTGCATTTGAACGTTTAACAGGGTATACAGCAGATGAGATTTTATACCAGGACTGTCGCTTTTTGCAGGGAAATGACCGTGAGCAAGAGGGTATTGAAAAGGTCAGAGAAGCTATCAGGAATAATCAATCAACTTGTCAGGTTTTACGAAATTATCGTAAAGATGGCTCTATGTTTTGGAATGAGTTACGACTAACACCTGTGTTTGATAATGAAGAGCAACTCCAGTATTACATTGGAATTCAGCGTGATGTCACCGCGGAAATAGAGGCTAAGCAAAGACTGAAGCAGGTCAAACATGATCTAGATATTGCGATGGAACTACTGGCTTCTTATCAATCAAAATTTGGTCCGCTATAGGGTAGAGGGTTATATAAAATTAAAGGCTTCGGTTTTATTTTCAACATGGTAACTTACTAGCCTTTTTAATTATGACTTTGTCAGAGCACTTTTTTTGGAAAACAGTTCGGCAAAACTTAGTAACAATGGGAATAAAACAGCCCAGCAAATACCGATAGTCACTAAACCTGTGGTATCAATGGTGACGAGTGTTAACTGGCTTCCTGCAAAATAGCTAAATGCTGCGAAAGGGGGAGCAAGTGCCATACTCAATAAGGGCCTGGACTGAAGCCACTTTAAACAATGATTTAACAACGTTGCGAATAGGATCCATAAGCAACTAAGCCATAATGGAATCAGTAATGATGGGGTCGGCAGCTGGATAATATTCATCTGCACTAAAAAGCTATCAAGTGCTGAGCCTAGTAGCCATGTGATCAGAATAATGTCGCGCTCAGTGCGCCAGTTACCAATCCACTTGAAGTGGATAACCAAAATAACTAATGTTGAGATTAACGCAGGTAATGAACCTGTTAGCACACAAATAAACCAGCCTACCTCAAAAAGCAGGGCATTTGCTATCAAAGCCGAAGGGGCATTTAACTTCATGCTGCTGCCTTTTTCTTGATAAAGCGAATGAGTTTACCTAACACAGGAAGTTGCTCGTAGAGCATAGCACCTAAGTCAAAAAAGTCCTGATGCTGCGATACCAAGCCAGTGTTATTAAAATGTAGAAGGCTAACACCTTCTACATTAATACTTTTTTGCGGTAAGCGCTGGTGTTGAAACGTCATTCTCCAAGGTTGCGTGACATGGTGAGGAGGGGCCAGCCAGGCAGCTTTGAACTCAAACTGCAAATAAGATACCTCTTGATACATGTTTTCAAAATAACGTGTTACTTGGTCTAATCCTAAATGGGTGCCAAGTGGGTCTGAAAACACAACATCTTCAGTATATAAAGTTGATAAAGGCGATAAGTTATTAGCACCTAATTGCTGAAAAGTGGTTAAAAACTGTTGTAAAAAGTGTTCAAGACTCATGTGCCTAATTCCTTAAACGCCGCGATGGTCTGTACCCGGGCAACACTGTGGTCGACAATAGGGCGAGGATAATCTGGAATCACTTCTTCAGCGGATAAACCTTTATAAGGTTCATGAATTCGTTTATTCGGTACGTCAGCGAGAGCTGGTAAATACTGACGTATGAATGTGCCTTCTGGGTCAAATCGTTGACCTTGGGTTGTAGGGTTAAATATACGAAAATAAGGAGCAGCGTCCGTGCCAGTTGAGGCAGACCACTGCCAACCACCATTATTGGCTGCCAAGTCACCATCCACCAGGTGTTGCATAAAAAAAGCTTCACCCAGTCGCCAATCAATAAATAAGTCTTTAGTTAAAAACATGGCGGTTATCATCCGTAACCGGTTATGCATCCATCCAGTTTGGACCAGTTGTTTCATCGCGGCATCGACAATAGGGTAGCCTGTTTCGCCTTGGCACCATGCTTGAAAAAGGTCTGTGTCATGCTGCCAAGCTAAGTTATCCGTTTCTGATTTAAAGGGTTTGTGTTTGCTAACGGCAGGATAACCACACAGAATGTGAATATAAAATTCGCGCCAAATAAGTTCATTAATCCAACATTCAATACCTGGATTCCCACCCTCGATTTGGCCTTCATTATGCTGCAATGCGGTAATAATGCATTGACGGAGTGAAATGATACCGAGTGTGAGATAAGCCGATAATTGACTTGTGCCGGTAACGGCTGGAAAGTCACGATCGGTTTTATAATTAACAGCTTTTTCACTAAGAAAGTGGTTAAGTCTTTGCTGAGCGGCAGACTCTCCTGGTGGCCAGCATTGCAGGATGTTATCTACGGCAGATTGGGTATATGTTTCATCGAAACCATCACTCAGGACATTGACTGTAATGGCGCGCTGCGTCTGGGGCATTGGCAGTAAGTGACAAGGTGAGCGATAAAACTCAGCAATAAAAGAGCGACGAAACTGGCTATATACTTTGTAATACTCTCCTTGTTTGGTCAGCAATGAACCAGGCTTGCAGACGACAGCATCAGTATGAGCTTCAAACTGAAGTCCATGACTAATACACATTTGAGCAACTTGTTGGTCCCGTTTTTGCTCATTGGCACCATACTCTTCATTACAGGTGACAGCTGAACATTTGAGCTGAAGCGCCAAATGCATAAGATACTGGGCAGTGTCATCAAAGTGATTCAGCTGTTTAATAATGAGTGGAATATTGAGTAACTGTAATTGCTGTTGTAATTCTTTTACGGTAGCTAAAGCTAATTTGATTTTATTTGGACTATCATTATGTTGTTGCCATTGAGCAGGATAAAGGCAATAGACAGCAATTACAGGTCCACGCATTGAGGCATGATAAAGTGCTGTATTGTCTTGGACTCTTAAATCGTTTCGAAACCAAACCAATGATGTCATTTAGAATCCTTGTGAAATAATTGCGGATTACACTTTTTTCAAATCAAATGTGCTTAATAATGACTTGTTATGCTGCTTTAGCTTGCATTGCTAGCGTAATAGCCTGAGTCGATACGTTAAACGGGTTAATTAAGCACCTTTGAAATGGATAAAAATAAAAAGATTAAAACGAAAGTGTCTTCTATAGTATGTTGCTTGGTTGCAATATTTTGTCTTGAAACTGTTGCACTGAGACCAAAGTCATAAGAATATATATAATATTGTACATTATTTTAATTTTGTACAATTATTTTGTGGGTGGACTATGCAGATTTTAATTACTGGGGGAACAGGTTTTATTGGTCAAGGCTTGGTTAAGCAGTGGCTGACCAGAGGCTGGAGCTTAACGGTACTGACTCGAAATGTATCGAAATGGCAGCAAACGTTGCCTCAAGTTAGGTGGTTCAGTCATTGGGATGAGTTAGGCAAAGATGAAAATTGGGATGCAATTATTAACCTGGCGGGTGAGCCTATCCTTGATAAACGTTGGACAGAGCAACGCAAAGCATCCTTATTGGCCAGTCGAGTTGGTGTGACTCAGCATTTATATCAATATGTCACTTCTCTTGCTTATATGCCCAAGCGGCTGATTAGCGGATCTGCGATTGGTTACTATGGCTTCCATCTTCCTGAAGTAGAGTTAACTGAAGATTCTCAGCCTGGTCAGGATTTTGCGGCTCAACTATGCGTCGCCTGGGAACAGGTTGCAGATGAGATTCGACAGCTTGGAATTGCGACCTGTTGTGTGAGAACGGGGGTGGTGCTTGGTCATGGTGGTGCATTACAAAAAATGTTACCCCCTTTTAAATTGGGCCTAGGGGGACCGATTGGTACAGGCAAACAGATTTTCTCATGGATTCATTACGATGATATGTTGGCATGTATTGACTGGTTGCTACAGAATCCAAATATTTGTGGTGTGATCAATGCTACTGCACCACAGTCAGTGAGTAACGCCGAGTTTGCGATGCAGTTAGGTAAAGTACTTCACCGTCCTGCATTTTGTCGGGTTCCCGCCACTGCGCTTGAACTTTTGCTTGGGCGAGAAGCATCTGCAATGTTATTACAGGGTCAACGCGTTCTTCCTAAAAGGCTGTTAGAAGAAGGGTTTACATTTAAGTACCCAGATATTGCGAGTACATTATCCCACTTATTGGCGCAGCATTGAGCAATCTCACAACACCATTCATTGAGCGTAGAATAATCAGTTTTAAACGATTAAAAGGATTTAATTATGCTTGAATTGAAAGTTTATCCTCGAATATAAACTAGGAGGCTTTACGAGATCCTGTTGGTGACTGAGGTGTTCTAAGTGTGTCTAATGTATTTCTTAGCAGGTTAAGTTCATGTTTAAGTTTGTCAAACTCAGTTTGAGAACTGCTATTTAGATTGTTTTCCACAAGCGTTGCTACTTTATCGATGGTCTGCTTTTTAAAACTATGAGTGAGCCGGTCCAGCCGATCTCGTTCCCGGCGCTCGATAATTTCGCCTTGATCAGCTAAATAATGGAATAATCTTATCCCTTCATTAACGGCTTTACCAAATAACACTAAGGATCCAAGCCCTGCTAACCATAACCGTTGCGGGAGGAGCGTTAATTTAAACTGTGGAGTTTTATGGTTTGCCATAAGTGATGCCTAACCTTGCACAGTTGTAGGGAATAAGTGGGGTATGTTACGCTGAATACGACACAGGATGTGTAGTGTTCTTAGTGGAAAACATAGTCAACATTTATACTATCGACAAGCAAATTTTAAATTCAGGGATTCGCTTTCATTAAATTGCAATCGCCGTATTCTCACAATAGTCTGGCTGGGATAACAAATAAGCCTGCTTTGTAGGTGGTAACTTGGCAAGACGGTAGAGTCAGACGTTTTTCGTAGGCAAGGCTGTAAAATAGGACATGAACTGACATGGATGCTCAAGCCGCTAAAAATATTTCTGAAAATATTTCACAAAAAATTGCAGATTTATCACAGGCAATTGACCATTTGGAGCATGATGACTCCCAGGCTGCAAAACGTTTCCGACGACAGTTAAAAAATACTCTGGCTCATCATGAGGCGGACCAAGAAAGCTATATTGATTATGAAAATATGGCTGGTCCCAATCCAATCATTGGGATTCATAGCAAAGATGTGTTTGATACCCTGTCAGTTATGCTAAAGCAAGCTTTGTCCAATCCTCGGAGTATTTTTCAGCAAACATTACGCTTAGGTGGGGATTGGCTACAGGTTTTATTGGGTAATTCCAGTTTGCGGCCAGATGCACGTGACCATCGATTTCAAGATGCGGCCTGGTATGACAGTATTTTTTTCCGCCGTTTAATGCAAGGCTATTTTGCCTGGCATCACCGCCTTCATGAGTGGATTGAGGAAAGCGATTTAACTGAGTGTGATCGGCGCCGAGCGACGTTTATATTATCGATTCTTACAGAGGCATGTTCCCCAACAAATACCTTACTAAACCCTGAAGCCCTTAAGCGCTGTGTTGAAACCTCTGGAGTGAGTTTAGTGCAAGGTGCACGACATTTTGTGCATGACTGGCTGCACAATGGAGGCTTACCTTCTCAGGTCAATATGAAAGCATTCTGTGTGGGGGAAAATATTGCTGTTTCACCTGGTGCTGTAGTTTTTCGCAATGAGTTATTGGAGTTGTTGCAGTATCAACCTACAACGACTGAGGTATGGCAACGGCCACTATTTTTAATTCCTCCACAGATTAATAAATATTACATTTTTGATTTAATCCCTGAAAAAAGCTTTATCCAGCATGCCACCCAGCAAGGGATGCAAGTGTTTGTTTGCAGCTGGCGCAATCCTAAAATTGAGCAGCGCGACTGGGGATTAGAAAACTATGTTGTGGCACTGGAAGATGCTCTGGATGCCGTGATTGAAATTACCGGTAGCCACGATGTGAATGTAATGGGCGCTTGCTCTGGCGGCATAACTGCAGCAACCTTGTTAGGGTATTTGGCCGCTGCCAATAAATCAAAAGTAAATAGTTTTACCTTAATGGTCAGTGTGCTGGATCTTAATATCGATAATGATGCTGCGCTGTTTGCTACAGATCGTTCTCTGGCTCAGGCTAAAAGCTACTCTCATCGACGTGGCGTATTAGAAGGCAAAGATTTAGCCCGTGTATTTGCTTGGATGCGTCCTAATGATTTGATTTGGCATTACTGGGTTAATAATTACTTACTTGGTTATGAACCCCCAGCCAATGAAGTCTTATATTGGAATAATGATACCACGCGACTTCCTGCTGAATTGCATGGTGAGTTTATTGAAATGTATGAAGAGAACCCACTGCATAAACCGGGCTTATTAAAAATATGTCATCAGCCCATCGATTTAAAGCAGGTTACCGTGGATACCTATATCATGGCGGGCATGACAGATCATATTACCCCATGGGAAGCATGTTATCGCTCTTCACATTTGTTTGGGGGAAAATGTCAGTTTGTTCTGAGTAACAGTGGTCATATCCAAAGTATCTTGAATCCACCGGACAATAAAAAAAGCTATTACTTTTTAAATCATGAGCACCCTAAAACCGCTAAAGAATGGAAACTAGGTGCTCATCGAATAGGTGGCAGTTGGTGGGTACATTGGATTGACTGGATTAGTCAGCGCTCGGCGGAAAAAGTACCGGCCCCACAACAGCTTGGTAGTGCTTCCTACCCTGCTTTGGATATAGCACCAGGCACCTATGTTCATGAATAGTTACTGACTGAGGTAGCTATTATGTACAAAGCCGCGGCTGTGAGCTTAACGATGGTGGATGAAACGCTAAATAAAACGAGTCAAAGAGCATTTGAAATTGATTTTTTAAACATAGGAGGGTATAGCGTTCGGGTTGGCATTGTGCCAGGAAACCGGCATAAAACCCCTATCTTGTTGTTTAATGGCATTGCTACCAGTTTCGAGTTTGCTCAACCCTTTGCCCAAGCTTTAGATGATGTAACGTTAATAACCTTTGATATACCTGGGGTTGGAGGTTCACCGACACCACTCATGCCACCTCGATTTCCGCAACTGTCGTTTTTAACAGAGCAATTACTCGATGAGTTGAACCTTGGGCAGGTTAATGTGATTGGTTACTCCTGGGGAGGCGCACTGGCACAACAGTTTACTTATGATCATCCACAACGGGTTAAACAGCTGATATTAGCGGCAACCACTATGGGGATGGTGGCGATACCAGGTTTGCCTATGGAACTGTTCAAGCTGTTGAAACCAGGCATATTGTTGGGTTCACTGAAAAAAATATCCATCCAGCAGGCTGCTGGTTGCCAATGGGTTATTCCTCAGCAAGGGCCTCGTGGCTTTTGGTATCAGTTAATCACCGGGTGGGGGTGGACCAGTGCTTATTGGTTACGCAAAATTAAGACTAAAACACTGTTGTTAGCGGGTGATCATGACTTGATGGTACCTTCAATTAATTTGAAAGTGATGCAGCAGCTCATGCCAAATGCCCAGTTTCGCTCCATTAGTGGTGATCATTTCTTTATGGTGACTCAGCCTCGTGCATGTGCGCGAATGATAGGTGAGTTCTGCGAGTATTTTTAGCGTTGCCCACATATCCTTTTACTCTATTCATCATGCTATTAAGGAAAAAGGATATGTGTGGGTATAAGAATACCAGGCCAAAGCTATGTGATTTTAGTCGCTGTTATATTTGTGGTCGCTGTATTATTAATGATAGTCACTTGGTGAAGTAGGCACTTGAGTTGGTTGTAGCTTACTTACCTCATCATCCCAGTCAAAACTGGCTTTTGCATCTTGAGCCGCAAAGCGCTGTTCTTCGAGCATTTGAAACTTCTGAATCTCTTCATCAGGCATAAAATGAAGACAGTCACCACCTAGTAACCACAATAAGTCACGGGGTAAGAGGGGCGTTAGTTGAGGGTAGTAGGTGATGAGCTGGCTAATAATCTCTTGACCCAGAAACAGTGCATCAGGTGTTTGATCTGACAAGGCTTGTTTTAATTCATCAAGACGAGACAGCCATGCTGTATATTGATCAGAATTGGAAAACAACGTCTGTTGTTGTGCTAAGCACTGTTTTACGTGCTCAATACGGTTTAGTAAGCGCTGTAGCTGTTCTGGTAGTTGCAAATCAGTCACGCGGAATGTTTTCCTCTTTCTGTCATAGCTTGTAAACAAGGTGAGTTTGATTAGTGTGTATCAATCAACAATAAAGTAGCACCTAAAGAATGGAGCCTACACAACCTAAAATACCTTGTAAAATGAATGGTTAGTGTTTGTGAATAGGCAGTATACAATACCTACTTTTAATTGATTTTGCAGCAACCGGCTAAAGAGATGTTATGGCAACCGCACTTGAAATTACTGATTTACACAAGACATATAGCAATGGACATCAGGCGCTGAAGGGAATCAGTTTTGCTGTGCAACAGGGCGACTTTTTTGCGTTACTAGGTCCAAATGGTGCAGGTAAGTCCACCACTATTGGCATTATCTGTGCGCTGGTAAATAAGACATCAGGTCAGGTAAAAATCTTTGGCGATGATATGGATCAAAGCCCAAATAAAGTGAAACAGCACCTAGGTGTAGTACCTCAAGAATTTAATTTTAACCAGTTTGAAAAAACAGCGGATATTCTCATTACGCAGGCAGGTTACTACGGTATTCCATATAAGGAGTCTATTGAGCGAGCCGAACATTATTTGCACAAGCTGGGGTTATGGGAGAAGCGTGGTGAACAGTCACGCTTGCTTTCTGGAGGAATGAAACGACGTTTAATGATCGCGCGAGCACTTATTCATCAGCCTAAGTTACTTATTTTAGATGAACCTACAGCGGGCGTTGATATTGAGCTTAGGCGTTCGATGTGGGACTTTTTACAGGAAATAAACCAACAGGGTATCACCATTATTTTAACGACACACTATTTAGAAGAAGCAGAGCAATTGTGTCGTAATATTGCCATTATTGATCATGGTCGGCTGGTGCAAAATACCAGTATGAAAGCATTATTGCGCACATTACATATGCAAACCTTTATTTTTGACGCAACTACACTGCTTCCTGATCAGTTAAGTCTGTCAGGTTATACCTGCCGCCGGTTGGATGATCATTCGTTTGAAGTAGATGTGGACCATGAGCAAGATTTAAACGAATTATTCAATCAGTTCTCTGCACAAAAACTCGCTATTTCTAGTATGCGAAATAAAGCAAACCGGTTAGAAGAGCTTTTTGTATCTTTAGTTGATAAGAATTTGCAGCGTTAATTTCAGGAGTGGTAGCCATGATGTGGCAGCAATATTGGACAGCATTTGTCACAATTTATATTCGAGAAGTACGGCGGTTTCTGCGTATTTGGCCTCAAACGCTGCTTCCTCCCGCAATAACAATGGTATTGTACTTTATCATTTTTGGAACGGTTATTGGGTCGCGCATTGGGCAAATGGAAGGTTACAGTTACATGGAGTATGTGGTGCCCGGACTGATAATGATGTCGGTGATTACGAATGCCTACAATAATGTGGCATCATCATTTTTCAGTAATAAATTTCAACGCAGTGTTGAAGAGCTTTTGGTGGCGCCTATACCCAATAGCATTATATTAGCGGGCTTTGTCCTGGGGGGAGTGACGCGTGGTTTAGCGGTCGGTTTTATCGTCACGTTACTCTCATTAGCCTTTACAACGCTGCCAATCCATAATATTTGGATAACGATGTTAGCTGTATTATTAACGGCCATTGTATTTTCGCTGGGTGGGTTTATTAATGCTATTTATGCGGATAAATTTGATGATATTTCAATTATTCCCACCTTTGTTCTAACCCCTTTAACCTATTTAGGTGGGGTATTTTATTCGGTTAATATTTTGCCGGATTTTTGGGGATATATTTCTTTGGCAAACCCGATCCTCTACATGGTGAATGCATTTCGTTATGGCATTTTAGGTCACTCTGATGGCATCAGTATTGGTTTGGCTATGCTTATTTTAGCGGGGTTTGCTGCGGTACTCAGTTACTATTGCCTGCATTTATTACGGACAGGTAAAGGGTTACGGCACTGATCGCGGGCTAATTTTAAGGAGCTTTTTTGTTGACGATGACTCAAGAAAAAAGCTTCATTCATTTTGATGGGGATTATAGGGCTACGAAGTATCAGTGCTGTAATAGTAATGACATAACAAGCCCTAGTGATTAATAAGTAATTTGGTTTGCAATAGATGAAATTAACCAATAATCCTTAAATAATAACTTGATCACGCAATGTTTGCGCGGCCTTTTCAAGGGATTTGATTATTTTTTCTTTGTCGTAGCGCTCAACATTATCCGTGTCCAAATACATGGAAAAGCCTTGTACTTCATGCTCAATGAAGCTTTGTCTCGCACCTAAGTCTCTTCGAAAATCAACAACCTGATAGATTGGTACGGGGCGACTAAAACCTTTGACTGAAATTTTCCCCTTGTCCCGACACATAATAACGTCTTTGATCATAGAGTAGGTTTCGTAAGCAATGAGAATTTCATTTGGCTCTGCACTGCTTTCTAAGCGGCTGGCTAAGTTAACTTCCTTACCAATCAAGGTATAGTCCATTCGTGACTCGGCGCCAAAGTTGCCTACGGTACAATACCCGGTATTGATTCCCATGCGGATTTCAAGCGGTTTGCGAACGCCTTGACTGCGCCATTGTTGACGGAGCACTTTCATATGCTTACGCATCGCGATTGCCATAGAGACTGCCGCAATGGCATCTTTTTTGGCACCCTGGCTTTTAGGGTCACCAAAAAATACCATCATGCTGTCGCCCACAAACTTATCAATGGTACCGCCAAAACGCAGGGCAATTTTGGACATTTCGGTGAGGTAGTTATTCAATAAATCAGTGAGTGCTTCAGCTTCCATTTCCTCTGACAGTTCAGTGAAGCCTTTAATATCAGAAAAGAATACAGAAAGCTTTTTACGCTGGGTTTCTAGCCGAATATCTCGCTTACCCGAGAAAATAAGGTGATGTAGTTGAGGTGAGATGTATTTGCGTAGGTTATTCGCGATGATCATATTTTTTTCTTTCAGCAGCTTAACCTCTTCCTGGGCATGGTTGAGCTCAACAGACAAAGCATAGAAATAGTAAGCCACATACAGGATATAAACGCCGCCACTAATACCGCTACTGATAATGACAAGGATGGGGGGAGCAGCGGCGAGCATACTACCCCCAAATAAGTAGCCTAACATGGCACTCGCGATTAAGAAGAGGTTAGTGGTGGCTAATAAGCGTGTGCCCGCAAAAATTAAGGTGCTGAACTCCAGCATGATGATGAAGATGACTGTAGAGGCCACTGAAAAGCCGATCAGCCCTATCAACAAGCCGCAGTGAATAGCATCAATGTAATGTAAAATGCGTCTTGTCGTGAAGTTATGTTTGACGACAAAGTACCTGGAAATCAGGTAGCTGATATGAGGATATATCAGCGCATAGATAAGCAACCAAAGGGTTTTGTGAGCCAGATGGTTGGTATAGGAGGCTGCTGCGATCATCACCGCTGCGGCTAAATAAGCCAGTATGCGAATGTTATAGTCGCGAATAGCAGGACTTTGACTCAGAGTGGTACTACTGATCCTTTTCTGCATGGTAATTAAACTGCACTTATACTGCGAGCTGACTATAAATCACTAATTGATTTGCCTGACTTACAAAATCATTGAATCACTATGGATTCAGATTAGCTCTTAAGTTGTTCCCTGCAACACCTTTACACGAACCTAATGATGGCAAGCTATAAATTGAACGCAGGAAGATCCAAGCAAGGTAGGCAAAAACCGGAATTTTTACCGGACTTTATCATAAAGTATTAATGCTCGCTCATTTTATTTTCCTGACCGATTAGTTTTAAGCTGACTGTTGTATGGCTGTGGTTGCATCTGTTTCAGGTGATTGTTTGGTTAACACAAGACCGAATGGTTGCGGGCAATATAAGGCGGATAAACGGGTATTATCGATGCTTTCAGGGATACACAGTAGGGTGTACTTCAGTGCGGTTTTTAGATCAATACGGTGACCGATTGAAATATAAACAGGGGGTAATGGGTTACACACTCGAAGTAGTGCACTGTGATATAAATCATCAGTCTTTAATGGGAACCATGATCCGCGCTTTTTACCGAGTCGCTGGCTTAGCTCACTATGAGGTGCTGAACGGATACCAAATGTAGGTGTGTTGGTAAGTAAGCCGATATGACTTGCAATTCCAAAACGGGTTGGTGGTATTAAACCACGCCCATCACAGATGATCAGGTCTGGTGTTCGCTGTAATTGTTGTAACGCTTTGACAATTAACGGTGCTTTGCAAAATGAAAAGACGTTAGGCGCCAAAGGATCAGACAGCTTTTCAGAAAGCACATATTGCTCAACCATTTTCAATTCTGGCAATGACAGCAGCGAGACTTTAGCACTACCACAACCATTGTGTTGGTTGTAGGCAAACTGAGCCCGAGCGATGAAGCGAACAGTACGAACTTGATTATCCGTTACTATCCATTCCCGCAGGTATTTTTGAATAGCCTCCGCTTGTGGTTGTGTTACT
Source organism: Zooshikella ganghwensis DSM 15267 (assembly GCF_000428585.1). Classification (GTDB taxonomy): domain Bacteria; phylum Pseudomonadota; class Gammaproteobacteria; order Pseudomonadales; family Zooshikellaceae; genus Zooshikella; species Zooshikella ganghwensis. The sequence continues at coordinate 38,467 of NZ_AUAF01000028.1, forward strand.
TGCCAGGGATGGAGTTGATGTATTTTCATGCAGTGCTTGCTTGGTTCACACTATCAATATTATTTATGTCACAAAACTGACTAATCCTAGCTTGAGTCTAGAAGGAATGGAAGTCGATTTAAACTAAAAAAATCGATAGACTGTCATGTAAATGAAAATAAATCTCATTTAGCAAGTATATATACCTCTAATAAAGCCTAAAGAGCTGCTTTAGGTTTTACCTTATGAGTACTCAAGAACAGCCTAGAGGCTAAGTTGACTGGAACAACTATGGACACACTGACAGCTTTACATACCCGCGTTTCTTTTCCTCGTCTGAGTGAGCCTGCCCCTAATGAAGATCAGTTAGAGGCTATCTTCCAAGCAGCATTACGTGCACCTGATCATGCGATGCTGAGGCCCTGGCGCTTTTTGACTATTGCTGGAGAACAGCGTAGTCAGCTAGGTCAGCTTTTGGTGGCTGCCGCTAAGCAAGCAAATCCTCAAATTACAGATGCTGAACAGAATAAACTGCTACAAGCACCATTGCGTGCTCCTTTGCTGGTAGCTGTTATCTGTTCGCCAAAGTTTCATGCCAAAGTACCTGAATTAGAGCAACTATTGTCTACTGCTGCTGCAGTACAAAATATGTTGCTTGCTGCATATGCGCTTGGTGTCGGTGCTATGTGGCGAACAGGGCTGATTAGCTATCATGAGCATGTGCAGCAGGGGCTAGGATTAAGCAATACAGAAAAACTATTAGGCTTTGTTTACATGGGGCAGCCCGTTGGACAGCCTAAATCCATCATGCCACTGGATACCAAAGATTATTTTCAACCCTGGCAGGGTTAGACCTATTTATGCTGAGCAGTGGGCTTTACCTTATTCTTTGGTGATTAACAGGATGCTTGCTGCTTAAAGAGAAAAGTAAATTGAAGTGGTGAGGTAGCTGCGTGCTAACTCACCCAGAAGCCGTCAACTGTCAAAATAATATACAATTCACTTGAGAAAGCCTCCAATCCCGTCTATTAGTTTTTAAATGAATCTTCTTAATTGAATCCTGATGGATGCTTTTTGACCATTAAGCAAGCAACTTTAATTGTTTTGCTTAAACCAGTTTAGTGGGTGGTTTTAGCGATCATTAGTGTGATTAAGTTCTCGTTAAAAGGCTCTATTCTTTCGACGTTATCTTATGGCCTTCACAGAAATAGCAAATGTGAATTGTTAAACTGGGCGTTATTACTAGGCCTAATAACGTAGCAGTAACCTAATTATTTTCATTAATGCTTTCACTGAGTGTTAATAAAACTGTGGATGGGGTTAGGCCAGTAATGTAGAGCCTTTTTTCCTGCCTATTGCGTCAACATTACTTGCTTTTGTTTTTTTCAGGTAAGGGTTGCTTACCCTTTAAGCAGTCAAGCTAATGTTGCTTTTGGGGTTGAATTATTAGCTAAACAATGTACGACACATGGTTAGCTTGATGTTAAGGCTTTATTTAATTGCAGAAAATAAATTCAGTGCCAGTGACGGATTATTACTGGGACTACGATGGAAGATATAATTGGCTAGGTATCTTTGATGGATTATCTGGGTCTGTTTAGTTACAGCGTGACAGCATTAGCTTATTTTGTATTAAGCTTGTTGTTGTGCACCAGTTTGCGAGGACGATCATTAGGGGGCTTGTTACTGGTTGCCACAGCGACGACCACCATTTGGGCAATTTCCGTTGTTTGGGTAAACTGGCATGAACGTTGGTTTTTAGTCGATAGCTTGCCTATTGAACTCCTGCGGAGCTTTGTGTGGTTATGGTTTCTCAGTAGACTGCTTGCTTTTACTGAATTACAGAGTCGAAAACTGTTCCGCTATGGTAAGTCAATTGTATTGATTACAGGCTTGATCCTGTTTTGCTATGAATTAAGTCCTGAGTTGCAGTTATGGGCTCAGGTGTATAGCCAGGCCGACTGGCGAATTATTGGTCACCTCGGGGTTTCAATTATTGGGCTGTTTTTACTTGAGCAGCTTTACCGTAATACCCAAGTCTCTAAACGCTGGGCTGTAAAGCATATTTACCTTGGTTTGGCAGCCACATTTGCGTTTGACTTTATTCTTTATGCAGAAGCCCTTCTGTATAGCCATATTAACTTAGCACTGTGGAATGCTAGAGGGTGGGTTTTAGCGTTTGTAGTGCCATTAATTGGCTTATCTTCTGCCCGAAATCCAAACTGGGCGTTAGAAGTGTTTGTCTCTCGCAGGATTATTTATAGTACGTCAGTATTGGTCATTACTGGCCTTTATCTGTTGCTCATGGCCATTGCAGGATTTTATATTCGAGACTTTGGTGGGCAATGGAGTGAGGTCTTACTGGCGGTTTTTATAACGCTTGCTACTGTAAGTCTGCTAGTCCTGCTGTTATCTGCACAAGTACGCTCTAAATTTAAAGTGTTAGTGAATAAGCATTTTTTTCACTTTAAATATGACTACCGTGATGAGTGGTTGCGGTTGAATAATGCGCTGGTCTCCAATGAGCCTGCTGAGCCTTTACAACAGCGTTGTATTAGGGTAATGGCGGATACTGTTGATAGTCCTGCAGGCGTGTTGTGGCAAAAAAATCGAAAAGGTGTTTATCGGCCCGTTTTTGCCTGGAACTTACCTCTTCCTGAAGACTGTTATGAAACACTTCAAGGTGAATTGATTCCTTTCCTATTACAAAAGCGCTGGGTTATCAATAAACATGAATATGATGACAATAAGTCGCTTTATGACGGTATTGTGCTACCTGAGTGGTTTACCCAACAGACTACACATTGGTTAATTGTGCCACTGATTAATCATGATGATCTCTATGGCTTTATTGTTTTGTCTCAACCGCGTGCACCTCGAACCGTTAACTGGGAAGACCATGACTTGTTGAAAATGATTGGTTATCAGTTAACCAACTATTTGGCATTGGTGGATGCCAGTGAAGAGCTGGCCAATGCACGACAGTTTGAGGCTTATAACCGACTTTCGGCGTTTATTGTACATGACTTGAAAAACCTTGTAGCACAACTGTCGTTGATTGTGACAAATGCGGATAAGCATAAGCGTAATCCTGAATTTATTGATGATGCGATTGATACGCTATCGAATGCGGTAGCTAAAATGAACCGCCTATTAGAGCAATTACGTAAAGGCAAAGTATCGGGTTCTGCTAAAGCATTGGTTGATCTAAATGATTTAGCAGAAGCGGCCGTTAAACAGCAGTCGAATAACCAGCCAGCCATAACACTTGAATCGGCTAGTCAGCCACTTAAGGCTGTTCTTGATGGAGAAAAAATGGTCTCAGTGCTGGGGCACTTATTACAAAATGCCCAGGATGCAACAGAAAATACGGGGTGGATTCGGCTGCGACTGACGCAAGATCAACATGAAGCAGTCATTTCGATTGCGGATAATGGCTGTGGTATGGACCAAGCCTTTATTCGAGATCGTCTTTTTAAGCCATTTGATACCACAAAGGGTAATGCCGGAATGGGTATTGGGGTATTTGATAGTAAAGCGTTTGTCGAAGGTCTTAACGGCTCAATGAATGTGACCAGTGTGCCAGGAGAGGGTACAGAGTTTATTTTGCGGTTACCCCTTCACCTTGATCAACAGGAAGCAGGCACTAAAAATATGGAGGATGAGCAAGCATGTCAGGTTTGAAAAAAACCTTACTTATTGTGGAAGATGACCCTGGCCTTCAAAAACAGCTTAAATGGTGTTTTGAACAATATGAAACCATTATTTGTGGTGATCGAAATGAAGCCATAAAACATTTACGCCGTGCCGAGCCACAAGTGGTCACGGTTGATTTGGGTCTACCTCCAGACCCTGCAAATGCCAGTGAAGGTTTAAAAACCGTTGAAGAAATTTTAGCGTTATCGCCAACGACCAAGGTCATTGTTGTGACGGGTAATGATGATCGGGAAAATGCCATTAAATCCATTGCTCTCGGTGCCTATGATTTTTACCAAAAGCCGATTGATACTGATGTACTGGGGATGATCATCGAGCGTGCTTTTCACCTGCATGAATTAGAAACTGAAAACCGTATTTTGGTCGCACGTGAAGAGCATGAGGCATTACAAGGCATTATTGCTTGTAGCCAAAGTATGCAAAAAATTGTTCGCAGTATTGAAAAAATTGCCCCCACTGATGTCACAGTGTTACTACTAGGTGAAAGTGGAACAGGTAAAGAAGTGCTAGCCAAAGCGCTGCATAATATGAGTGAGCGAAAGGATAAACCATTTGTAGCGGTTAACTGTGCGGCTATCCCTGAAAACTTACTTGAAAGTGAACTGTTTGGTTATGAAAAAGGCGCATTTACCGGTGCTGTTAAGCAGACAAAGGGTAAAATTGAGTATGCCGTTGGAGGTACCTTCTTTTTAGATGAAGTAGGCGATTTACCCATGGCCTTGCAAGCCAAGCTATTGCGTTTCTTACAGGAGCGAGTGATTGAGCGCGTTGGGGGTAGAGAAGAAATTCCTGTTGATGTGCGTGTGATATGTGCGACCCATCAGGATTTACCCATATTGATTGAAGACGGACGTTTTCGCGAAGACCTGTATTATCGCATTAGTGAAATAACGCTTAAAATTCCACCGTTAAGAGAGCGTGAGGGTGATCCAATCATCCTTGCACGTATGTTATTGCAAAAGTATTGTGAACAGCACAAGCGCAATTTGAAAGGGTTCACGAATGATGCACTTGATGCGCTTGCCAGTTATCGGTGGCCTGGCAATATACGAGAATTAGAAAATCGGTTAAAGCGAGCAGTGGTGATGGCTGATGGCAAACTGCTGACACGTGAAGACTTGGAGCTGGAAGACATTGAGGTTGAAAACTTTCCATTTAACTTGAAAGAAGTCAGAGAAAAAGCAGAGAAAGAAGTGATTAATCGAGCCATTGGATACACCAATAATAACATTTCTAAAGCCGCTGATTTATTAGGTGTCACTCGGCCAACACTTTATTCGCTGATGCACAAGTATGGAATTATGGAATAACTGTTGTACCTATGAAGAAGGATAGCTGTGTAATGCAAACACTCAATAGGATTAGATTGTCACTTTGTTCACTTTGTCTAGGTGTTACCTTACCCTTAAGTGGACTTGCCGCAGATTACTTGAAAGATGCACAACAGTATTATGATAAGGGTGAGTATAAATCTGCAGAAATTCAGCTGAAAAATGTGCTTAAAGAAAACCCTGAAGATGCAAAAGCACGTGCATTGCTTGGCCGAGCTTATTTAAAGCAAGGTATTTTACCCTCAGCGGTAAAAGAATTTGAGCGGGCTAAAAAGTTGGGTGAGCTTGAGCTGGAAGACAGATTAAGCTTAGCTGAACTGTATTTATTACAAAGACGTTTTACAGAAGCCATCACCCTTGCGGATCTTGAAGCTATTGATGCTGAACATCAACCTGATGGCTTGCTGATTCATGGCTATGCGTATATGGGGCAGGGAATGTATGCTGATGCCCGAGAAGCTTTTGAAAAAGCCCTAAAAAGTAAAGATTTGCCTTCAGCACGTTTAGGCTTGGCAAAAGTCGATTTTAGAGAAGGTAACATTGAGGAATCCAGTAAACGCCTGGAAAAAATATTAAAGGCTGAAGCTGAAAACCCTGATGCTTTGATTTTGAGAGCCCAGATTGCTACACGGCAAGAGCGTTATGCTGATGCTATCAATGACCTGGATGCTGTACTTAAGTTAGCACCTGAAAATTACAATGCACTCATAAAAAGAGCAGATGCCTATGCGCTGTCTGATAAATTAGATGAAGCCAAAGCGGATCTGGATATCGTGCTTGAAAAAGTACCAGAGCATCCAGAGGCAAACTTTACGCTGACTAAAGTCTATCTTAAACAGGGTGAGTATGAAAAAGCACGGGAAGCGGGTGACAAAGTGCTTCGACTGCGTCAGCAATTTGTACCTGTGATGTATTTATTGGGCATTGCGCATTATGGTTTAGGAAACTACCAACAAGCATTGGAGCAGCTTGAGCAGTATACCAGCTATATCAAAGGCAATGACGGTGCAAATATTTTATTAGCACAAGTGTTGGTTAAACAAAAAAACCATCAAGGTGCGATCACGTTACTTGAAAAGCTGGCTGCCAAAGAGGGTAAACATCAAGCGCGTGTTTATGCATTGCTGGGCAATGCTTATATGAAAACCAAAGACTATGCAAAAGCTACGCATTATTTAGATAAAGCGCTGGAGCTGGAACCTAATATAGCACGATTACAGGCTCAGGTGGCTGTTGGTCACTTATTTTCAGGTGATACAGAAAGTGCCATTAAAGAGTTAAAAGAATTATCGGCAAAGGCTGAAGAACCCAATGACGCGGATTTGCTACTGGTTCGTACCTATATTCAAGGCAAACAATACCAAGAAGCTGAAAGTCTTGTAACCAAGCGTATTAAGCAGTGGCCAGATAACCCTATGTATTATAATTTACAAGGGCTATTACACCAGGTACAAGGGCGCTTTGATGAAGCGAAAACAGGTTTCCAACAGGCACTAAGTAAGGATAAGAAATATATTCCTGCGTTGATGGGTTTAGCTGGTCTTAGTTACACACAAGGCGATCAAGATGCTGCTAAAGAGTACTATCAACAAGCCATAGCGGTTAACGAAAAATATTTACCTGCCTACTTTGCATTGAGTGCTGTTGCTTCATCAGCAAAAGATGAAAAGGCAGCTATAAGCTGGTTGGAAAAAGCGAACAAGGCAAATGAGAAAGACTTACGCACTCAAGTCATGTTGGCTGACGCTTATTTAAATTACAAGCGATTGGATGATGCCAAGCGAGTCACTCGTCGTCTAGCCGATGATTATGGCGATCAGCTTGCTGTGATTGAGCTGCAAACGCGTGTTGCCCGTGCTTCAAATGATGACACCAACACTCAGTACTTACTGGAAAAGTTAGTCACTTTATCCCCTGATAATAAAGGCTATATTAACCAGTTGATGCAATACCATTTACAAAAAGGCGATAAAAAAGCGGCTTTAGATGTATTAGATGCAGCGTTACGTCGTGAGCCAAAGGATAAACAGCTAATAATAGCTAAATTGCGCTTATTGAGTCAGCAAAAACGTTTTGATGAGGCATTAGTCATTGCTAAAGATATTGTCGCGCGTGAAAAGGATAGTCCTGCTGCAAAAATAATACTAGCCAATGCTTATTTAAATGCGAAACAAGATGATAAAGCGAAAGAAATCTATCAACCAATGCTAGATGAATTGGCTGAAGTAGGCATGGTTTCCAGGCTTTATCCATTCTTTAATAGTCATGGATTGAAAAAAGAGGTAGAGAAACTTTTTGCAGATAGCCTTAAAAAGTGGCCTGATACTGTTTCTATTCGACTTTTGCATGCACAGCACTTACAAAATAATGGTGATATTAATGGTGCAATAAAGCAATATGAAGAAATCTTGAAAAAAGAGCCTGATGATGTAACTTCACTTAATAACCTGGCATGGTTTTACCTGGATAAAGGACAGGAAAAAGCACTTGAATATGCAGAAAAAGCCCATAAAGCGATGCCTAATAGCCCTGAAGTTGCTGATACTTATGGCTGGGTTTTATTGAATAATAATCAACACGACAAAGCACTTGAATTGTTAACAAATGCCGCAAAAGCCGCTCCAAATAATCTTGATATTCGCTATCACTATGCAGTGGCTTTAGTAAAGGCTGGTAAAAAAGAACAAGCTAAAAAAGAGCTGAAATTAGTACTGGATTCAAACCGGTCTTTTTCTGAGAAGAAAGCAGCTGAAGAGTTATTTTCAGAACTTTAATTTTGTAGCAAGCTACTAATAATTATGGCTGCGTCTTTGACGCAGCTTTTTTTATGCTTAAAATCATAAGTTATAGGCAATATGAAGGGTATACTAAATTTGAACAGTGAGTGTTTTAAAGCGCTAGGACAGCTCTACGTGATGGTTGGTTTTTTCAGACTCTGAGTTTATACTACCTCTAATTATAACATCTTTGCAAGTAAATCGAAGCTCTCGCCTTCTTCGCTCAATAATGGGCGTAACAAGTACTGAAGCATCTGTCAGTAACTTTATAAGTTGTTTGCGAAAACGGTATATTTGAATATTAATGTGATTTTCTGTTAGTTTGAGCATGTCACATATGACCTCTTTATCAAACCAGCCGCATTCTTCGTCATGTAATGTCAGCAGCAATGTAAAACTGACCCACTAGCAGCAATCGAATTTTGACCCACCTGAGTAAAATACCACCGTTTAAGCTTAAGTGTGTGGTATCGATGACATGTTAACTCAGGAGCTTGCAGTGGAAATACACGTACTAAAACGACAAGGCATGAGTATTCGTCGTATATCAAGAGAACTGGGCCTATCACGTAACACCGTTAGACAGTACTTACGAGGTCAAATTAAAAAACCAATCTACAGCAAAAGACCTATACGTCCTTCAAAACTGGACCCCTACAAAGAT
>NZ_AUAF01000029.1 GCF_000428585.1 Zooshikella ganghwensis DSM 15267
AAGGCTTCGAGTTCTTTTTGAGTCACCATAATGGCCTATCCTTATACATTGTTAACATTAAGAGTAGGCGGTTACACAGAATCTTTTACAGTCTCAGTAATTAATTCTAACCACTTCGTAGTTTTATACTTTATCTTATGTATTTTGTTTTAGTATCAATTCGTTTGATTATTTTCACATATTTTATCTCACCACCATGTAATTATTAATATCGTACCAACTTATTATATGTTGGAAATATTTTTCTTTGAGCAAAAAATATTTACTTATTAACTCTCCTTGGTAAAAGGACTATCAATCAATAGGTGCCCATTACACATTATTCGCCACACTTTACGAAGCTATACCCTAGCAAGCTTTTAAGTAACTAAACACACACTGTATACATATAGCTTAGGGTAAAAATAATTTGTGTAAGGGAATTAAGTACAGGTGATGTACAATGAAGATTTATCGCTTAAATAACGTCATTAGACCATATGCGTCTTGCGAACAGAATCAAATAGCAAAATCGAAGCAGCTCCCCCTCAAAAAACTACTCATACCTCAAACATTACTTACATTAAGTATTATCGGTGCGACAACAGTAATAGGCAGTGGTATTGCTCAGGCTGAAAACGGTCAAACCAGTAAGCTTGAAGATTTCCCTATACAGTACTTGCTCTACTCTCCAACGGAAATGTCTCAGTTCGATTTGGCGCAGTATCTAGCTCAGCATGCTCCTCACCTAAGCCAATATGCCGAGGTTATTTCGCACTGGAGTGGATTTACCAGTATTAGCCCAAAAGTCTTACTCGCATTAATGGAGCAACAATCGGGTATTATCACTAACTCATCAGCAACAGAGGCTGATTTGCAATCACCTTTTGGCAACCTATCTGTGAAAGTAGGATTTGAAGTACAGATTGAAATCATTGCGAAACGGTTAGCTAAATTACATTACCATCCAAGTAAATCTTCAGCATCATTAAATGCCCAAACAGCTGATACGTTACAGCTAAACCAAGCTCAAACAATTAATCAGTTATTCACACAAAATGAAGCCAGTGGCGAATTTACAACGACGAGCGACGCCTCTAATTTGCAACGCTTCATTGAAACTTACAATAGACTATTTCCCAATGAGCTCAGTAGCAATACAACATCATTAACTGAAGATAATTATGTTCAACTTCCGCCAGACTCGATGTTTCAACTTCCTTTTCCAGTCGGTGAATATTGGCATATAGGTGGCGCTCACACTAATACCGGAAGTGGTAATCGTCCTTTATCCTCTCTTGACTTTAACAATGGAGGAAACTGGGGAAGTGATACTTCAAATCAGTGGGTATCTGCTGCAGCTTCAGGTGTAGCCAAAGTACATTCTTCGTGTTCCCTTGAAATAACCCATCAAAATGGTTGGTCAACGCACTATTATCACTTGTCTAATATTCAAGTTCGTACAGGTGATCAGGTATCAATAAATCAGCCTATTGCTAATTATGCTAGTAATAAATCTCAAGCACTTTGTAATGGAGGTCACTCTACAGGCCCTCAACAGCACTTCAGTTTGAAACTACAAGGTCGGTACATACATCTCAACGATGTATCCCTCTCGGGTTATAAAATCCATACAGGGCGTGGCAGCTACGGTAATAACTGTAGTTTCTTCTGGCTTACAAAAGATGGCGATAAACACTGCTCTGGCCGTATCTATAATCCAGGCATTGATAGTAATGATGATCCAAGTGTGCCACCGAGTTCTCCACAACCTCCTAGCACACCTCAACCACCGAGTAGCCCAGAGTGGCCACAGTTACCATTACCACCAAATAATACAGGACCAGACCTACGTGGACTTCCTGGTATGATTTGTAATATTGTTGCGACCTCAATCTGTGCAGGTACAGGTCAAACTCTAACGGCACCACAAAACAATCTATTTCCAGCAACAGAGCAGGAACAGCAGCTAAATAATCCTAATGTTGATTTTTGCCAGCTCGCAAAAGCCATTTGCGGTATTATTGATAGTCAGTTTCCTTGATACTCTTAAGAGTACTTACGCTCCTATAAGGGTACTTACGCTCCTATTTTCATATGGGCAAACTGCCACATAAACGGCAGTTTGTTCATATGATATACCCATAGCGAAGGATATAAACCCAATACGAATGGTTTTTAGGTACGGCCATCGAGTGACAAAGCCCCATGAGCCTATATTAATAGGTGATTGGGGTGAGGAGTGAAGATAACAAAACCTAGAAATCATTCGTGAATGGGTATAGATCAAGCACTAGCGATATGCAGCATCTGTCACTTTAAACCAACATAAAATGCCCTACTGACCCCAGTATAGGGTTTTACATCACCCGTAATGGGCTGCCGATAAGCCCCAACATGCCGAATACGATACAGTCCCTGCGAAGTATTCTCAGGTATTTGCCAACGAATAATTACATTTGATGACCCCCAAATAGGGTCAATTCGTTTCCACTGCAAGCTTGTGCTCCAGTCATTATCTGTAGCAACCGTTTTCCACTCACCTTGCGTAAAAGTTTCAACATATAAGTAGCTTTTACCCACTCTTAGGTCATTTCGTAAATGCCCCGACCAAAATGTGACAACGACTTCATCACTTGTTTTATATTGGCTAAGTGCATCACGTTCAATCATACCTATTTTCTTATTGAGAGGTGCTTGATCATAGACGACAGGTAAGTCAAAACTAATTTGATGTTTACTCAAATCACGCGGTTTAGGTTCTTTATAGCTATTCTGAACTTTATTTATATCATGTAAACTTTGTGCTAATTCACTCACAGCTTGACGATACGCAGCTAAAGTCCATGGTCCAAAATGAGTAGAGCCTCCTTCATAGTGCTGTGCATTATATTCTTCAAATGTTGTGACATACCCCGAGTACGCATTGCTATAGCCTGCCATTACCGAAACCCTGGTATCAGGGTAATATTTTGTTAACGTCTGCAAAATACGCCGACCTGCCATTACCGTAAATTCACCAGGTAATGCCACCACAACAAATGATCCTAATTGAATCAAGCTGACAGGAAGCACTTCAGGACTCCAGGGAAAGGGCTTAGCATTACCCTGTGCCAATATAATAGGTTTTGGCGCATGACATGTTTTTTGTTTTGCTGTAGGTTGGCTTAATAGTGCTGCAATTGCCTGCCAAAAAGGATTTTCCTGTAACTGGCCTTCATGAAAAAAATCAAGTCCTCGACCATCCTCGGTACCTGCCGCAAACGCATAGCCTAATGCGGCAGTACAAGTCTGCTCCATTTTTCCTGCAGTAAACTCCCGACGCACCCACTGTTTGCTCATATCAAAATAACGATGTCGATATTGTACACTTCCAGTTAGTTTTTGGTTCGATTGTAATACTAAATCTAGTGCTTTTTTAAACTGAAGTTCACCAATGAGTTTCGTACTTTCTTCCGGATTTTTCCCTGGTCCAGTACCATCCAAATTAATGTTAGGTGTCATGTCACCGGCATTAGATTGCGCAAAAGCCGAGACAATATTTACGCCCCAGACATCCTTGGCATACTTTTCAAATAAGTAGGCTGCATAGCCTTTATTATCAGAATTTATAAACTTATTTTCTTTTGGCATAGAAACGGCATGTGATGGAAACCAACTTAACACACCAACCAGCTGTCCTTTTTGCTTAAAACTAAGGACTACCATCCGCGTATCTTCTGCTGAATAACGCTCAGCATCTTTGTTCTGCAAATAAGCCTGCAAAGAACGATTACGATTAGCACCTTGCAAATGACCTTCATTTATGAATAATTCACCCGGCTGAAGGTTTTGATGTGCTTGAGTAATAGCGTTGGTAATCCCTTTAACAATTACGTCAAAATTCTGTTTAATAAATCCTTTTGTCGTAATGTTATACAATGCGTAATGTGAAAATCCTCCTGGACCTGAGTGAGTATGCGTAGCACTAATCACCACATTACGATCATGATAATAACCTGGCAATACTTTATTTAGGCGAGTAACAACAGCTTGTTTGATAGCTTGAAAAGCCATTCCTGTATCAGTAACAACATAAACCACGCTATCATTTGTAACTTGATCTTTGACAATAAATGCTCGTGCCCACAACCTGGTTTTAATTCCTTCGGCCACTTGATCCAAGTCAGCATAACCCATAAATAATACTTCAGCTGCTGGTCCTGTAATATCAGCTTTTCCTACACCTACAGCATATTTTGCAGAAAGTGACGATGAAGACACATAAAGCAGAATGAGCAATGCAATATTTATAATTCTTATTTTCATTGTATTTTGTCTGTCCTTAGCATACTTGTTATTATTTTATTTATGGTTATATACTCTCAGCGAAGGGTAAAATGAAAACAAACCACACCTTTTACTGAGGAAATAATGTTCTTCATTAGTCAATATGCTTCTGTTCAGTCATTACCAAACTATTTACCAACAAGTAACAACATGTATCAATGCATATTGATTTCGCAATATTCTCATTACACCGGATACTCAAATAGAAATAATGAAGAAGACATAAAAAATATAAACTATTTGTAACAGAATTCCATTTCACAAATGGACACTATGATTTTATCTCTACGATCTTAATCAAACTCTTAAGTCTCTCCCACTAAAACTTTCCGGTTTTATAAACCACAACTCCAAGTATTAAAGGTCACTTTCCAACATAAAAGTCAGAAAACAAACTTATATTTTTAGCCAATTACATTTTTTTACTTTGTTACAATTAACTAAAACTGGCCACCAAATTAACCTACAAGCGTACTTCTTTATTTTTAATGGCATCTAGACTCAATTAACAACAGGACTAAATGCTGCAAATTAGCGCACAATGCACCAACAAATTGCTATTTTTTTAATAGGCGTTTTCTTACAAAAAAATATCCTATTGTTTTTAAAGACTTTTTTAGCACATACTTATGGCAAGAGTTATGCATTTAACAATTTTGTATTGCCATACAAAGCAAAAATATAATATATTTTTAGTGTGAAATAAAAAAACGGACAAACAGCTAGCTTCAATCCTAGCAGATGGAAACGTCTTATATCATTAAACACATAACAAGCTGTAATAAGAATAAAAGTTAAAAGAGACTGGTGTAGCCAGTGCATATAAAACACTAAGAGTCTTTTTTAGTTTCGTTTAACTCAGTAACTAGCAGTATTAAACAAGTATATTTCTGGTGATGTATACTCAAAAAGAAGGGTTTAGAGCATCCAATGCTTTTATTTGCTCTGCGCTAATCACCTAAGCTATCCACAAAACAAACTTAAATAAGAACTATTATTTAGCTAAAAATCCTTAAACAGGGAGTGTGACCATGCCATCGACGAGACTGTTAAGTCTTTTTTCTGCAGCAACAATTGCTTTCAGCCTAACTAACACTTATGCAGTAGCTAACAACTCAATTACCCAAAAAACTGACCGTCTCATCATTAAATTTAAAAAAAGCCAGTCAGCCTCAGTAAGCAGTGATAACGCTAACAGTGCACATGCTCAAATGCTAAGAATGGGCTTCAAACCACTGCATAAAACTGCATCGGGTGCACAAGTATATAATTTGGGCGAGCTTGTCGATGTATCCAAAGTGAGTGAAATTGCAGAACAAATTTCTCATACAACAAGTGATGTTGAGTATGCAGAACCCGACTATATAATGACGGCATTAAATACTCCAGATGATCCAATGTACAACCAGCAATGGGCTTATTTTGACACCAAAGGTGGCATAAATGCGGAAGCAGCATGGGACCTTACTACAGGTAAAATGCCTTCTGGAGAGTCTGTTGTTGTAGCCGTTGTTGATACTGGGGTTCGTCCACATCAGGATTTAAAAAACAATCTCCTACCTGGCTATGACTTTATCTCTGATGCCTGGGCTGCAAACGATGACGATGGTCGTGACGACAATGCCTACGATACTGGAGATGCAATTAAAGCCGGTGAGTGTGGTACTGATGGTTACGGCAACCCTTACCCTTCTCAAGACCAAAGCAGTTCATGGCATGGAACGCATGTAGCCGGAACAATTGCTGCGGTGGGTAATAACTCCGTAGGCGTTTCTGGTGTTGCCTGGAATGCTAAAGTACTGCCTATTAGAGTCTTGGGTAAGTGTGGTGGATATACCTCTGATATTACAGATGGCATGATGTGGGCAGCAGGAATTGATGTTGATGATGCTCCTCGTAATACTCACCCAGCGCAAGTTATTAACTTAAGTCTTGGTGGTTATTCAAGCTGTAGCCGGACCTATCAAAATGCTATCCAAGCAATACGCGACAGAGGAGCTTCTATTGTAGTTGCTGCAGGTAACAGTGATGACAATGCCAAAGACTACACGCCTGCCAGTTGTAGTGGTGTTATTACTGTGGCAGCCACTAACAAAAAAGGCTTCCGTGCAAATTATTCCAACTACGGAACTGTCGTTGATGTTGCGGCACCTGGCGGTGAAACATCTTGGTTCTATAAAACAGGTGGCATATTATCCACACTCAATGCCGGCTCCTCAGCACCCGGAGAAGACAATTACGATTACTATCAAGGTACCAGCATGGCTGCACCACATGTAGCAGGTACTGCAGCTCTACTTTATGCAGTTAATCCTGATCTATCACCTAGCGCTGTTGAGCAAATTTTAAAATCAACAACGCGTAGTTTTCCAGGATGTTATACACGTGGCTGCAATAACCTTTGTACTGAAGACACTTGTGGTACAGGGATTATTGACGCAGGTGAAGCAGTAAAGAAAGCAAAATACTACTAATATTACTCAAAAGGTAAGGATGAGAACCCATGGAGGCTTTTTCACAAGCCTCCATTCTTGTTGAAGCATCCATGCATTAAAAAGCGCATTCTAGATAAAAAGAATACTTTTTATATGTACAGCTCATAGCAAAAGAAAGCACTAGATGTATACCTTTGCTATACGCCATAACTTAGTCTTTCTTATATGTCATTAAAGTTTGACATATAACCTTTTTTGACAAACATTTAATACATATTGCAAAGCGTTGTACTGTGAAGTAATAACCAGCCAAGATCAACATATATACTCATATATGAAGGGTATATTAATAATAAAAATGAACTCTCTTGACTAGTCCACATTCATTTTTTTTTTGGATGAAAGAAGTTACGCTCGACTTGTTTTACCAGTAAAACTCAGCCAAGCAGTTAAGTGAAAGTTAGTTCATATAACAATGCATACCAAGGAAATTCAGCCACAAAACCAGCATGGAGTGCCAATAACATGATAAAAAAAAACTGTTTCCCGCAACTTGGACTTCTTTCTATTGTAGTACTCGCAAGTATTACTAGCCCAGCTTCGGCTAACAACTTCTCTCTAAATTCTGAAAAAGCAGAGCAAAGCAAGGTTGTAACTAATATCGCAGCATCTACTAACCGCCTAATTATTAAATTTAAAACACCCAAAAAAATAAAAAATACGCCAGCTGCTGCCATCAGCAAAGCTCAATCAGAATCAGCGCTTTCAATGTTAAGTGCATTTCAGGCAAAGCCTTTACGGTATACTTCAAATGGTGCACAAGTTTATAGCTTAGGTGAAACCCTTGATATCAATACCGTTGAATCCCTAGCCAAACAGATAAGTAACGATAGCGCTGTAGAATATGCGGAACCTGACTATATACTTACCAAGCAAGAAATGCCTAATGACGCTCGTTACAGTGAGCAGTGGAATTACTATGAGAAGCCAGGGGGTATTAACCTTCCTGATGCTTGGAACATAACAGCAGGTTCAACAAAAACAACTGTCGCCATCATAGACACCGGGCTTGTTAAACACCCTGATATTGATACCAAGCGAATCTTGCCTGGTTACGACTTTATTTCTGATGCCTGGACTGCCAATGATGGTAATGGCCGGGATAACGACCCACTCGATACAGGTGATGCCATCAACGCTGGTGAGTGTGGCCAAGATAGCTTTGGCAATCCAGTACCAGCCAAAGACCAACCAAGTTCGTGGCATGGAACTCATGTTGCGGGGATCATCGCAGCCTCTGGCAACAACCAACAAGGCATTGTCGGTATAGCGTGGAAATCCAATATTTTGCCTATAAGAGTATTAGGCAAATGTGGTGGTTATACCTCAGATATTGCTGATGGTATTCGCTGGGCTGCAGGTTTAAACGTACTCGATGCACCTAAAAACCAGTATCCAGCCCAAGTTATTAATATGAGTTTAGGTGGAAAACACGCCTGTGGCAGAACTTATCAGAACGCTATCAGTGATGCTATAGCTCAAGGCACATCGATCATTGTAGCTGCTGGAAACAGTGCTGATGATGCAAGCCAATACACACCAGCGAACTGTAAAGGCGTTATTTCTATTGCAGCAACAAACCGAAATGGTGATAAGTCATATTATTCGAATTATGGGCAGTCTGTTGATGTAGCCGCGCCTGGAGGAGAAACACGTATTATCCAAAATGGCCATGTACAACAACAAACGTACAATGGCATTTTATCCACCATAGAAGGGGGCTACGCATTCTATCAAGGTACCAGTATGGCTGCTCCCCATGTTGCTGGACTGGCTGCTTTAATGTATTCAGTTAACCCTAAGTTGACGCCGACAACCACAAAGCAGATTTTAAAAGACACGGCAAAAGTATTTTCAGCCAATGCAACTCTTTGTAAAAAATACGGGTGTGGTACTGGAATAATTGATGCAGGCGCCGCAGTCAAAAAAGCTAAATCATTGCTTGATGAAGATACAACAACGCCACCTACACCAGAGACAGATAATAGTTGCTCATGGTTAGATTGGAATTGTTGGCCTTATTAATTCTTTAACTTGATGATAGCGATGGTATACCCTTCGCTATCATCAGTTAAGCTGAGTGTTATAGTTTAAAACTGCTCATCATCAAGTGAAAATAAATCTTCACTGCCAGCCATAATACACTGCTCGAGTCCATAAATACGTGGTAATAACTTATTAAAGTAATAGCGAGCTGTTTTCAATTTAGCATCATAAAAAGCATTGTCCTTATCAGATTTATGCGTTACTACCGCAACAACTTTTGCCCACATATATGCATAGGCTACATAGCCAAACAAGTGTAAATACTCAACAGAAGCAGCACCCACTTCATTTGGATTATTTTTTGATTTATCAATCACCCAAGCAGTCACTTTTTCCAATGTAGCAATGGCATTTTGTAGTGGTTTCAAATACGCACGCATAGCTTCACTCTGTTGCTGCTCTATGAACTCACGCATTTCTACTACAAATTCAGCAACATACTGACCACCATTAGCAACGACTTTACGCCCTACGAGATCAAGTGCTTGAATACCATTTGTGCCTTCGTAAATTTGTGCAATGCGTACATCGCGAACGAGCTGCTCCTGCCCCCACTCAGAGATATAACCATGCCCGCCAAGGACTTGCTGCCCCAAAACACAAGCATCTAAGCCCATATCACTAAAAAAGGCTTTAGCAACAGGCGTCATCAACGCTACAAAGTCTTTTGCCTTTTTCTGCTCAGTTTTATCTTGGCTGTATTTAGCTGTGTCTAACTGCAGTGCTACATATGTGGAAAATATCCGAGCACCCTCAGTTAAAGCTTTCATATTAAGTAGCATTCGTCGTACATCAGGATGAACCAATAAGGGATCAGCATACTTGTCAGCGCATTTTACTCCAGTAGGTGATCTTGCTTGTAACCGGTCTTTGGCATAATTTGCAGCAATTTGATAGGAAGCTTCAGCACAGCCAATACCTTGAATACCAATGGAAAGTCGCTCATAGTTCATCATGGTGAACATGTACATTAAACCTTTGTTTGCTTCACCTACTAGAAACCCTCGTGAACCATCAAAGTTTAGTACACACGTTGCTGAGCCCTTTATTCCCATTTTATGCTCAACAGAACCACAATTGACCTGATTAAACTCACCTAAAGAGGCATCTTCGTTCACCCATATTTTTGGAACAATAAACAGCGATATCCCTCTAGAACCTGCAGGAGCATCAGGTAATTTTGCTAAAACTAAGTGGATAATGTTGTCAGTAAGATCGTGTTCTCCACCAGTAATAAATATTTTTGTCCCCGTAATCGAATATGTACCATCACTATTAGGCTCAGCTTTAGTTCGAATAATACCTAAGTCAGAACCTGCATGTGCTTCAGTTAAACACATGGAGCCTGCCCACTCACCAGAATACATCTTAGGTAAAAACTGTTGTTTTAGTTTATTATCAGCATGTGAGTCTACGGCTAAACAGGCCCCTACTGTTAACACTAAATATAAAGCCAGTGAGTTATTTGCCCCATAAAGCATTTCTTCAAAGTGAACAGACAGCATTTTTGGCATTCCCATCCCGCCAAATTCGGGATTACCTGTAATACCTAGCCATCCACCCTCAGCAATCGTTTGGTAAGCCTCTTTGAAACCTTGTGGCGTTTTAACCTTACCTTCTTGCCAAACGACACCTTGGCTATCACCTGATTGGTTTAGAGGTGCCAGTAACCCTCCTGCAATCTTATTGCCTTCTTCCAAAATAGCTTCAGCAATATCACTATCAACTTGCTCTTTCAATGCCGGCCAAGATTGCCACTTAGTCTGACAATTAAAGACATCATTAAGTAAAAAACGAATATCGGTTAAGGGTGCATTATATTCAGCCATGATGGCACCTCAGCAAAAATTAAATTAAGTTTTTCTAGTATATCCATATCCACTGCGACGACTTAAATAGTTCGCAAATGGAGTTAACCACTATACATTTTATGTAGTGTTTCATTGATGCTTAGCATCAAATAATAATAAGTGTGACCTCTACTCCCACGCTTCCAACCATCCTTTGAAATAGCTATATCTAATATTACTATAATACCTTATAAACTTTTTTATTGTATTCGTCGCAATATGACTCATTAGTATTATTATATACCCATCACGAAGGGTATAACTTGCTCAAATTACTCTCTGATTTAACGCGTAGTGTTACATACAATTATCAGCAAAATATTGCATGATATTTATCAATATTATTTTAACAATTTTCTAATACAGTACGATTTACTAGGTCCTGTTAACACGCAACTTAATAGATGGTTATGTTATTTCATGGAGGAATAAAACATGAGTATGGTTCCGTGGAATCCCTTTAGCGAGCTCGAAACACTGCTTGATCGTTATCAGCGCATGTCTGGCAAATCTGCACAAACACCAGCAGGGGGGCGGGAAGCAATGAAAGTGAATGACTGGTCTCCCGCTGTTGATATTATTGAAACCGCTGAAGAGTACCTTATCAAAGCTGAACTACCAGAAATCAAAAAAGAAGATGTCAAAGTGACAGTCGAAGAAGGCGTATTAACGATCCAAGGGGAAAGAAAGTACGAGTCAGAAGAGAAAAATCGTAAGCATCACCGCGTAGAGCGTTTTTATGGCAGTTTTGCCCGTAGCTTTCACCTTCCTGAAGATACTGACACCAGTGCTATTCGTGCTGAGTTTACCGAAGGTATGCTCAACTTACATCTACCTAAAATGGAAAAACCAGCCACTCGTTCAGTAGAGATCAATATTAATTAACCCATTATTACATCGGGAGCATATGGTCCATGTCTAACAAAAATGGTGCCGTGTGCTCCCGAAAATATATTCTCAATAACCGCCATAACGACTCAACTTTAGTTTTTAACCTACCAAATATATAAGCTGAGCGATTAAGCCTGCTTACTATTATTTCTTGTCATTCTTTGTAAAACGTAGACTTATCAATTATTTTTGTTCTTTAAAGCATCAAACCCAAGCAGTCATATCATGAAGTTATGGTTCTTAGTTATTATTCACAGTATAAATACTCTTCTTAAATGCCAATCATTACAGCATGACTTAGTTTGTCATCAGCTCACTAAAAATCAAGAAACAAAAAAACAGCTTGTTTATATTATTTGGGTCATTACCACATTTTTTATGCTTATTTGCACACAATTATTACCTGTAGTCATCATTATTATGTTGAGTACGACATTTTTAGGCTTCATGATTTTAGATGAAACAGAATAAAAAAAGCCCGCTAAACGCGGGCAAGATAAAGGAGCTGTATGAAAATTACCAAACCAAAATCTTTATACACTTCACTTTGAACATAGCGGTGTGCTTTTAGTAAAAAGCACACAAATCACTAAATTATTCAACTCCAAACTCGTCTTCAGCAATTTCCATCAAATTATCAGCACCTGATAGTATCGCTGCTTTATGCATTTGGGTACGAGGTAAAATCCGTTTAAAGTAAAAACGTGCGGTTTTTACTTTAGCGCTATAAAAGCTTTCTTCTGTCGTTCCCGCTTTTAACTTTTCCTGGGCTACTCTTGCCATATCAGCCCAGAAATAAGCCAAGCAGGCATAACCGGAGTACATCAGGTAATCAACCGCTGCAGCACCTACTTCATCCCGGTTTTGCATAGCAGCCATACCCACCTTCAGGGTGATATCTCCCCACTCTTTGTTAATTTCAGTCAATGGTCCAATAAACTCCTGCAAAGCTTCTTCATCAGCATTAGCCTGACAGAATTTATGAACCACTTTGGTAAAGCGCTTCAGTGTTTCACCCTGAGTCATAAGCACTTTACGTCCGAGCAGATCGAGTGCTTGAATACCCGTTGTTCCTTCATACAACAGCGCAATTCGGCAGTCCCGAACATTTTGCTCCATTCCCCACTCACGGATATAACCATGACCGCCATAAACCTGCAGGCCTAAGTTAGCTGCCTCAAAGCCCACCTCAGTCATAAAGGCTTTTGCTATAGGGGTAATAAAAGACAACAGTTGCTCAGCTTCATTTCTCATTTCGGCATCAGGTGAAAGCTTAGCAACATCGACTAATTTCGCAGCGTAATAGGCTAACGCTCGATTACCCTCGCCAAATGATTTGATCGTCATAATCATACGACGAATATCAGGGTGAACAATAATGGGGTCAGCAGGTTTATCCGGTGCTTTGGGACCAGACAAAGAACGCATCTGTAAACGGTCTTTGGCATAGGTTAAAGCGCCCTGAAAGGCCACTTCGGTATGTGCCAAACCTTGCAGCCCCGTACCCAAGCGCGCTGTATTCATAAAGGTAAACATACAGTTTAAGCCTTTATTCGCTGGACCAATTAGATAACCTGTAGCCTCATCAAAGTTCATAACACATGTTGAGTTACCATGAATGCCCATTTTATGTTCAAGGGAACCACAGTGAACTGCATTACGCTCCCCTGGCTCACCCTGCTCATTAGGCAGCCTCTTAGGCACAATAAATAAAGAAATACCTTTGGTGCCAGCAGGGGCATCCGGCAAACGTGCAAGTACGATGTGGACAATATTATCAGCCAAGTCATGCTCACCCGCTGAAATAAAGATTTTGGTACCTGAAATACGATATGAACCATCAGCATTAGGGTCAGCTTTACAACGCAGCAGGCCCAAGTCTGAACCACAGTGAGGCTCAGTCAGGCACATCGTGCCAGTCCACTCACCTGAAATCAGCTTGGTCAAATAAACTTGCTTTTGGTCTTCTGTGCCATGAGCAGACAGCGTATTCATTGCACCATGGCTTAGGCCAGGATACATACCCCATGACCAGTTTGCTTCACCAACCATCTCACTAAGCACCAAGCCCAAAGACTCAGGTAAACCCTGGCCACCATACTCAGGCTCATGGGCCAGTGATGGCCAGCCACCTTCTACATATTGTTTATAGGCTTCTTTGAAGCCTGAAGGCGTTGTTACACCCTCAGCACTCCACTTGCAACCTTCTTCATCCCCTGAGAGATTTAATGGCGCTAGCACTTGCTCACAAAACTTTGCTCCCTCCTCCAAAATCGCATTAACCATATCAGGTGTTGCGTCTTCACACCCAGGCATCGTTGCGTAGTGCTCTGGATAACCCAACACTTCATCTCTAACAAAACGAATATCACGTAAAGGTGCTTTAAATTCTGGCATAGTGCTAACCCCTCACTCTGGTTTACTTCTTGTTTTTATTTGTTTTTACAAATTTGTGTGTTGCTTTTGTCTATCCTGGTTTGTTGCAACATTATGTATGTATAGCTCTTCAGGAGGATTCTAACTGGTTGTTATTTGAGCATAAAAATAATAAAACAGTTGTTTGAAACATACGTTGGTAAGTTTAACTTGTCAAGTTAAAGCCATGTGTATTTCCAGATACGCTAACCATCATTTTAGTCATTTTTTCAAACTGTCGTTCGAATGAAATGTCATAGCACCAAGTTAGTTTAGAAAAAACTTATCTAAATCTAAAATCGTAAACTTGATTGCTCGTGGAGGAGAAAAATGGTGGGAAATTAAAATATTTATCAGGTAGACAAGTCAATTCCCCTGTCCACTTGATCCTTGATTAAACCAAGCTCAATAAACTGCTCATACACTGATAAGTTACGCCGATTCCTTTCTGCAAGTTGTACCCTGCTCTCTTCATCATTATTGTTTTCTTCACCTGTGTCCTCTTCCCTACTTGCAATTGCAGACTGCGTATTTACCTGCGCTTGGTTAGCAGTAAGCTGTTCATCTTGCTGAGTAACCAGCTCTCTTCTGGCTTGCAACTCAAGTTGTGAAGCTTTGGCGGCTACAATTCTATCCTGGGCTGAAGGCTCAGCAGGCGCTAAAGCAGCACGACGGATTTGTTGAGCCTTAGCAATAGTTGCTTCAGGACTCCCAGGTACAGGGGATAAGTCAATCGATACTTCGCCAGAAACAGCATATGGAACACCATTTGGTCCTCGAATAAACTGAAACTGCGCTGCACCGGCAAACTGCCCTCCTACCGCTTGATGAGTCTGCTCATGGGCTTTAACCTCTCGGTCACGCTGAGCTAACTGCTGTATCTCTTGCTCTTCTTGCTGCTGTTGAGCATTATCCTGTGCGTTTGACTGGTCTTGCTGTTGATCTTGATTGACTTGCAGATTTCTAGCTTGAAGTGCTTGGTCTCTGTCTAGAGACTGCTGCTCAGCGACATTAGGCTGATTTTGAGTCGCAGCTCGGGGGGCTGTAGAACTGAGCTCTTCTACAGGCATGAAAGTGGAAGTTTGTACTCTTTCCTTTTCGATACTTTCCGCAGTCTTTACAGGTGCAACAACAGGCGGAATAACATTGTTTATCGAAAAGCTATTATTAACCTGCATGCTTAAACTCCCTGACTAATCAGCAATGAGTAAAAGCTCAGGCCGTTATATCAAGCAGTGTTCCTAGCATTTCATCCGCGACATTAACGACTTTCGCTGAGGCTTCAAATAAATGCTGGCCTTCTTTAAGCTCAACTATGGATGTTGCTAGATCACCACTACCTTCACTAACAGCCGTACCTGAAGCAATATCCTGTGCAGCTTCAGCTACCGTTGCCCGTCCTCGGTTCATTCCCGAGAGGCCTGTATAAAGTAGTGAGTTATTAACCTCCATTGTACTGCCCTTTTACCTTATATAAGTTTTCGAAATGCCCACTCATAAAGCGCAATACCACTTGGATACAGCTACAACCCTATTGAAACATGATACACTTCACATTCAAAAAACTGATTCTGCATAAAAACTAATCAGACATGACTAATAGGATTGATAGCACCAGTCAGCTTGTTCATCATTAAAGCCAGCTCAAATAAGCGCTTCCAGTGACAGGTAACGTGCAGCACATCTTGATAAATAACTGGGCACTTCATAAGCAGAGCCAGTGGCTATTAACGTTTCTGAACCACTTAAGTGAGGAACAACACCCAAGCAAGGTGCCTTGAGTAATGTCTTTAAGGTGTCGACATTTTCCTGAAAGCGAGACATTTCGGGGTCAATGGTATTGGCCACCCAGCCTGCTAACCTTAAACCATCTGACTGAATGGCTTCTGCTGTCAATAGTGCATGATTTAAACAACCAAGCTTCATACCCACCACCAGTATGACTTGAACCTCCAGGTGCTTCACTGCATCGGCCAGCGTTTCCTCATTATTAAGCGGCACTCGCCACCCACCAGCTCCTTCAATAAGCGTAAGATCTAAAGAAGAGTTGTTGATTAAGTGCTGACAGTGATTAGCAACTAGCGCAGCTGTTAAGGAAGTCTTTTCCTCTAAAGCAGCAATGTGAGGTGCAATCGCTGACTGAAGAGCAATGGGATTAACCTCAGCATAATGACAAGCCTCTGTCATAAACTGTTTTAATAAAATAGCATCCTCATTTTGCCAGCGGTTTTCTGTCAGTTGGCAACCTGCAGCAATAGGCTTGATCGCCTTAGTAGAGAGACCATCAAGGCGTGCCCGTTCAAGCAAAGCACAGCTTATGAATGTCTTACCTACTTCAGTGTCTGTACCAGTAATAAAAAAAATGGACATAACTACCCAGTATTAAAACTACTTTTTCTTGAGAACCCCATAAATAACCTGGTAAGTGGCTGGCAAATTCCCATCATCATCACGATACCGCTCATACGCTTGTCGCAAGCGTCGTAAACGTCTGAACGTCGTCAAACCACTTGAAGGAGCTTCCAAAACGGTATTGGCTCCCAGGCTTTTTAGCTCTCGGGTTAACTGAGATAACTCTTGGTAATGCATGGTACAAGGCTGACGCTCAAGCATTAACTGCTCTAAACCACTTTGTTGAATGGCTTTTTCATGGGCTAACATACCAGGATAGTGATTCACATGGTTATAGCTATCTACCTGTGACCAAGCATCTCTTAGCTCATTCAGTGTGCCGGCTCCTAACGTTGTAAATACAAAATACCCTCCTGGTCTCAGTACTCTGCTTATCTCACTAAATACTGCTGCGGGGCTACTACACCACTGGATCGCCAAGCTGGAAAAAACCAAATCCACTGACTGACTACGAATAGGAAGCTGTTCAGCATCACCACTTAGCCAGGTTGCACCTAACTTTTGATAACGCTGACGAGCAAACTGCAACATCCCCATCGCGATATCACAAGCCAGTAACTGGCTAGTTTCATAAACACGGGCAAGCTTTGTGGTGAAATAGCCTGTGCCACATCCCAAATCCAGTATTACCCTTGGCTCCACGTGGCTAGGAAGAAACGACATCAACCGATTACCAACCAGTCGCTGCAACTTAGCAACGCTATCATATTGCTGAGCTGCACGACTAAAGGAACGGGCTACTTTCTCTTTATCAACAAGAATCACTCAAATACCACTAAGCTTAGGTTATGGTTGCTGGGGGTCTAAAAAGGCGTGAATCAATGAAGCAACATAATCGGGTTGGTCCCAAAAAATAAGGTGGCAACCATCGAGTGCTTCAACCTGATGATGAGGAAATCTATCTTGGACATGACTACTTACTCGACTGGGAACCAATGCATCACGCTTTGCAAATATATGCAGTGCAGAACAAGCTATTTCTTGCAAAAAACTTCTGGCATCAGAGTCCCCCAGGAGCCGTAAAGAACGTATATAGATTTCATGTTTGTCTGGTTTACCTTTGGCTTGAGCGGTTAAACCACGCAGTAATGCACGTAGCTGATCACTACCCAAACAATTAAGACGCAGGAAGCGCTGAAAAGTTGCTGAAAAATCTTCTTCTATACCCTCTAGAAACATGCCAAAGACTTCTGGGTCCATACCAGGCCAGTCAGCTCTTGCCACAAAGCAAGGATTGCTGGCAAGCGTTATTAGGTGTGAAACTCGATCTGGATATTTTGCGGCTAAACCACTAGCCAATGCTCCCCCAAAGGACCAGCCAATAAGGGTACAAGGCTGCTCTGGCAGAAGATCTACAAGATGACTTTGTAATGTTGACCAGTTCCAAGCACCTGCAAAATCACTCTCTAAGCCAGACAAACTATGGCAGCTAACGGAGTAACCCACATCAGTCAAGACTTCAGCCAGTGGGTTCAATACACGTTGGGGCATCCCCCAACCTCCCAATAACACAACTGGAGAGGCATTCAGTTTAGTCATAAAGGTTCCTGCAAGCCTTTTATGTTTGCTAACGCATCAATAAGCTGTTCCACCTGTTCCATTGTATGCTCCGCAGAAAAGGTTATTCGTAACCTAGCCGTTCCTTGAGGGACTGTGGGTGAACGGATTGCTGTGACCCAAAACCCTCGCTTCTGTAACTGATGACTTATCTGAACACATCGATCAGCATCACCCACCAATACAGGTTGTATGGGAGTACACGATGGCAGCAGCTGCCAACCTTGTAGGCTTACTTCATGGCGGAAGAACGTGATTAACTGCTGTAAATGACTTCTGCGCCAGCTTTCTTCTTGTATTAGTCTCAAACTGGTTAACGATGCTGCCGCTAACGCTGCAGGTAAGGCTGTGGTATAGATGTAGGTCCGTGCAAATTGAATCAGTGCTTCAATCAACATTTTTGAACCCGCAACAAAAGCACCGTAAGTACCAAAAGCTTTACCGAGTGTCCCTACTAATATGGGCACTTGCTCAGGACTCAAGCCAAAGTGCTGAATTATTCCCTTACCCGTCGCCCCTAAAACACCAAAACCGTGAGCATCGTCAACCATTAACCAGGCATCATGCTTTGTAACCGAATCCACTAATTCAGGTAGTGGGGCTATATCGCCATCCATGCTAAATACGCCATCAGTCACAACCAACTTGTGTTGCTCTAGAGAACAGTTTTGCAGTCGCTTTTCCAGCTGTCCGATATCGGCATGAGTGTAGCGTCGAAACTGAGCCTGACTGATTAAGCCACCATCAATTAGCGATGCATGATTCAGCTTATCCTGCAAAATGTAATCACCTTTTGTGGTTAAAGCATTAATCACGCCAAGATTAGCCATATAACCGGATGAAAACAGTAGTACCTTTTCATACCCAGTGAATGCTGCAAGCGCTTCTTCTAACTGGTTATGAAGCTCATGATGCCCACAGACTAAATGGGATGCACCACTGCCGACACCATGGTTGCGAGAGGCTTGCTGAAATGAACGAATGACTGCAGGATGATTGGCTAGTCCAAGATAATCATTACTACAGAAATTAATCATTGCCTGTTGCTGGTTAATCACTTCAGGACTCTGTGGACCGCACATCTGCTGTCGATAGCGTAATAAATGCTGACGCTCACGCTCTAAAAGGCGGTGTCGTAAAACATCATCTAGCTTCATGGGGTTGCTGTCGCATCGTAAAACAGTGCCTGGTCCTGTTGCTGCTCAATTGCCTGCTGGAGTTGCTGTACCTGTGCTGTATCAGACTGACCAATATGCTGCTCTGGAGAAATTCCAAGAGACTTAAAGAGTTGTAAGTCCTTGTTTTTTTCTGGATTAGGGGTTGTCAGTAAGCACTCCCCATAAAAAATTGAGTTCGCACCTGCAAAAAAAGCTAACGCCTGCATTTCTTTAGACATATTTTCCCGCCCAGCAGAGAGGCGTACATAAGACTTCGGCATCATGATCCGGGCCAGCGCAATGATTCTAATAAACTCAATAGGGTCAACATCATCTACATTGTCCAGAGGTGTGCCATCCACTTTGACAAGCATATTAATCGGTACACTTTCTGGTTGTTGAGGCATGTTCGCCAACTGAATTAATAGCCCTAGCCGATCCTTTTCACCTTCTCCCATACCAATAATGCCACCTGAACACACCTTAATCCCTGCATCTCGCACATGGGCTAATGTATTAAGTCGATCCTGATAGGTACGAGTTGTAATAATGCTTCCGTAAAACTCTGGAGAAGTATCCAAGTTATGGTTGTAATAGTCTAAGCCAGCCTCCGCTAACGATGCAGCTTGCTCATTATCCAACATGCCAAGGGTCATACAGGTTTCCAGGCCAAGCGCTTTTACCCCTTTAACCATTTCTAATACATAGGGCATGTCTTTTTTACTGGGATGCTTCCAAGCTGCTCCCATACAAAAACGGGTTGCTCCTGTAGTTTTAGCGTCTTTTGCTTTTGCCAGCACGGCCTCTACTTCCATAAGCTTCTGCTTTTCTAAGCCAGTATTGTAGTGGCCGCTTTGTGGGCAATATTTACAGTCTTCAGGACAAGTACCCGTTTTGATAGAAAGTAACGTGCTCGTTTGAACCTGATTCGGGTTGAAGTAGTTGCGGTGAATGGTTTGCGCGGTAAATAGCAAGTCATTAAAGGGTTGTTCGAAAAGTGCTTTTACTTCATCGTAAGTCCAGTCATGTCGAGTATCTTTGCTATCTGTCAGAGTCATAATCAATCCGGTCAGGTCTTCACGGCTAAAAAGGTTTAAGGGTTCAGGCCATTACAATGAGTGAATTAGTCCTCATTAATGCTCATTGTGGTCCATTGCTTTTGCTGTGAATGGTAAATTGGTACCGCCACCTGTCAACCAAATTGAATTATGAAGGTTTACATTCGATCACTTATTAATCAATTTATACCTATTCCTTGCTTGTTATGTGGTATATCTACCACATTTGACTGTCGTATATGTGTGTCTTGCCAAAAAAACTTGCCAGCCTTTAAGTTAGCCTGTCATAGCTGTGGGCTACCAGTGCCTTCTCTTGATGTGCATCGCTGTGGTCAATGCTTAGCAAAGCCTTCTCCCATCAGCCGGACAGTTTGTGGGTTTAGCTACCAGTTTCCTGTGGATAAACTCATTGTTCAGTTTAAATATCATCAACAACTTGGTATAGGAGAGACACTTAGCCATTTGCTGGCATTTAAAATAAGACAACTCTATCAGGGTGACTCCTTACCTGAACAATTAATTCCTGTACCAATGTTCCCTAAACGGCTTGCCAGCCGGGGATTTAATCAAGCTGAAATCATTAGTAAACAATTAAGTAAATATCTGAATATCCCAGTAAATTACCAAAGCTGTAAACGTGTAATAGACACCAAACCTCAAGAAGGTCTTAATGCCAGACAGCGCCAAAAAAATTTACAGAATGCTTTTAAAAGAATTAACCATGTGCCACCACATGTTGCCATTGTTGATGATGTGATTACGACAGGAGCAACCATCAGTGCACTGGTTGAAACATTAAGCGCCACTGATGTTACGCGGATTGATGTCTGGAGCCTGGCAAGGACTCCCGCCAACTGATAAGCTCGCAGGGCATATGTCTTAGCTCAACTAAAGCACTATGTGGTGCATTTGTCCTTGCATATGCCCACGTCAAATAAGGCCTAATGAAAAGGATGCAATTATGTGCTGCTGGAAAAATGCACATCACTTGGGGTTAAAAGCAACTAGACAACAACATCGATATTTCTCTCACGAGGCGGCTCATTTACGCTTTTTTGTTTTAGCATTGATCATTTTAGCATTAATAAGCCAGTCCACATTTTCACATGCTTCACTCGCTACAAAAAACGTAATTACCATTGCAGTAGCCAGCAATTTTAAGCCAACCCTTCGCAGCCTCAGCAATCATTACCAGCAACTCAATAAAAACCAAAAGATTGTACTTAGTAGCGCGGCGACAGGTGTCTTATTTACCCAAATTCGCCAAGGCGCACCTTTTGATGCATTCTTTGCGGCAGATAGCCTTCGCCCAAAATTATTAGAAAAAGCAGGCCTTATCTACCCAAACTCACGTATAACCTATGCTCATGGCCAATTAGTTTTATGGTCCAGGGAGTACACTGACTCTATCCACTCAAAAAACATAAAACAGCTTTTGCAAGAAAGCACCCAGCTTAGTATTGCCAATCCTAAAACAGCACCTTACGGTTTAGCGGCTCAGCAAGTATTACAACGACTGAATTTGTGGCCACACCCCAGACTTGTCATGGGACACAACATTGCACAAGCTCTTCAATTTATCCAAACAGGTAATGCAGCAACGGGCTTTATTGCCAAAGCACAGCTGCCATTTATTAAACGGGGTCAAACATGGGAAATTCCACAGGCTTGGTACCAGCCTATAGAACAGCAAGCTGTCATCCTTAAACGCAGTCAGGCATCAACAGCCACTCAGCATTTTTTTAACTTCATTCGCAGTAAAAAGGCCAAAGCAATAATCAAACAAGCAGGTTATGATTTGCCAGAATGAAGCTAAGCCTCCTATTGCAACACGCAAAGTCAACTAATAACACCCACAGCCAAGGGTATATCAGTGAACTGATACAAGATAGCTTCTTATTTATAATCGCCTTAAAGCTGACTTATTAACTTATGTTTAGTGCTACCGATATTGCCGCTATCACCATTACACTCAAGCTAGCATTGATTACTACAATACTGCTCATGCTACTTGCACCACCTATTGCCTGGTGGCTAAGTCACACACGAAGTAAAGCCAGATCATTTATAGAGGCATTGGTAGCCATGCCATTGGTTTTACCTCCCACCGTGCTGGGCTTTTATCTGCTATTACTTTTTTCACCAGATAGCCCCGTCGGCGGTGCATGGTTACAACTGACAGGTTCAACATTGGCTTTTAATTTTAGTGGGCTGGTCATCGGCTCCATTTTTTATTCGCTGCCTTTCGCGGTACAACCATTACAAAGTGGCTTTCATCAAATCGATCATGGCCTACTTCAAGCAGCGACTACGCTGGGTGCATCACCTTGGAATGTTTTTACCCGAGTCATTTTTCCACTCACCAAACGCAGTTTTATCATCGCTGCCACTTTATGTTTTGCGCATACCATTGGTGAGTTCGGTGTCGTTCTGATGCTGGGGGGGAATATACCCGGAAAAACCCAAGTCATTTCCATTGCACTGTTTGATCATGTTGAATCACTTAATTACACCCAGGCCCATTGGCTGGCAGCGGTTTTAGTCGTCTTTTCACTAGCCGTGTTGTGGCTTGTCTATGGCTTGCAAGGAAATAAACGTCAAAAGAGGTTTAGCTCCGTTAGTTAACAATTCATTTATTTAAGTAAACAACACATCATGCTGCAGTTAGATATTAAGCTAGATCACCAGCAAAATTTTACACTGGATTTGTCCTACACATTTCAGTCAGGTGGTATCACAGGAATTTTTGGGCCTTCAGGTAGTGGCAAGTCAACCTTGCTAAATTGCATAGCAGGACTAGAACCCGAGCTGAATGGTGCGGTTATTTATAACAACTGCTACTGGCATAACCAGCAACAAGCTTTAACCAAAAATTATCTGCGTGGTCTGGGTTATGTCTTTCAACAACCTCGCTTATTTCCACATTTAGACTGCCTGGCCAACCTGACCTTTAGCCAGCGCTGGCGATCTGGTATCAGCACTGGCTCACCTGATATTGATGAAGTAATTCATGAACTAGGCCTATCCCCCTTACTCAGCCTTTACCCAAACCAGCTTTCAGGAGGTCAACGACAAAAAGTAGCCCTAGGCCGGGCATTATTGAGTGCTGAATCTGTGCTGTTAATGGATGAACCCCTCTCGGCGGTCGACCAACAAAGTAAACAGCAAATTACCGCCTGGCTTTACCAGCTAAGCCAGCGCTGGCCCATTCCATGGCTTTATGTCAGTCATGAAATCAACGAGCTGTATCGCATTGCTCGAGAGCTTGTTGTGATGTCATCAGGACAAATCCAACTGGCTGGTGATCTACTTACATTGAGTCAACAAGCACATCAGTTTTTATCTTCCCCAGCAGATGCCGGGGCATTATTGGTTGGTACTGTCGTCAACCATGATGACCACTATGGTTTAACACAGCTGGATATTGGTCCCCAATCACTCTTGGTTGAGCGCCTACCGTTTAACTGTGGTTGTCCTATAAGACTGCAAGTGCCCGCACGTGATGTAAGCTTAAGCCTGGCCCGACCGGAAGGCAGCAGTATCCTAAATATTCTCCATGGAACTATCACTGAACTCACCCCACTAAGCAGCCACAGTGTACTTGTGCAGGTTACTTGTGGAGAACAACACATACTCTCGCGTATTACTCAAAAATCTAAAGACCAGCTGAAGTTATGCAATGGGATGCCTGTTTACTTACAAGTCAAAAGCATTGCTCTGCTGAACCAAACAGTTTAGTCTGCAGTCTTTGAAAGAGTCTGTATCAAAAGATTTTAAAGGGGTGGCTTATGCATAACGAAACTCAGGAAATCGCTACCAAAAACCACCCTTACGATACCCTAACCCCAGACTGTGTTCTTGATGCGGTTGAGTCACTTGGTTTTTTGAGTGATGGCCGAATCTTTCCCCTAAACAGCTATGAAAACCGTGTTTACCAAGTTGGTATAGAAGAACAGTCACCTGTTATTGTGAAGTTCTATCGCCCAGAGCGGTGGACAACCAATCAAATAAAAGAAGAACATCAATTTTTATTTGAGCTTAAAGAGCTGGAGATACCTGTCGTCTGCCCATGGCAAAACGCCGATGGACAAAGTCTTCACACTCATAATCACTTTGCTTTTGCGGTATTTCCCCGACAAGGAGGACACGCCCCAGAACTGGATAACATGGACAACTTAGTGATTCTGGGTCGAATGTTAGGCCGTATTCATCAGGTGGGACGCGTTAAAGCGTTTAGCCACCGCCCCAGCATTGATATCGCCAGTTTTGGTCAGGCAAGTTACCAATATCTCTTAAACTCAGACCTGCTACCCTACGAGTTAAAAACAGCTTACGAAACTCTGGGACGAGATCTTCTTGAGACACTAGAAAAGCAGTGGCCAACTCAAGGTATCGAGATACAACGTATTCATGGCGACTGTCACCCAGGGAATATTCTGTGGCGAGATGAGTTACCCCACTTTGTCGATTTTGACGACTGCCGATCAGGGCCTTGTATTCAAGACTTATGGATGTTGCTTTCAGGTGATCGTCACCAACAAATACAGCAACTTGATGAGATTCTCTCAGGCTATGAAG
This sequence comes from Zooshikella ganghwensis DSM 15267, assembly GCF_000428585.1. Taxonomy (GTDB): domain Bacteria; phylum Pseudomonadota; class Gammaproteobacteria; order Pseudomonadales; family Zooshikellaceae; genus Zooshikella; species Zooshikella ganghwensis. The sequence continues at coordinate 24,768 of NZ_AUAF01000029.1, forward strand.
AATTTTCGAGCTTTAATCTAGCAGAGCTAAAATTGATAGAGCCTTTAAGAACCTTAAGAATCATGCATTATAGCGCTTGGCTTGCCCGCCGCTGGACTGACCCTGCATTTCCTAAAGCATTTCCTTGGTTTAATACTGCTCGATACTGGTCTGAACATATTCTAGAGTTACGCGAACAATTGGCCGCTTTACAAGAGCCACCTTTGGCCCTTTTTAGTAACTAGGGCCTAGAGCAATAAACTGGTGGGGTTGCTAAAACACAACATATTAGGGGACTATTTTGTTATAAGTTTGACTGTGTTATGAGTTCAACTTGGTTATAAATTTAACTTTAGCCCCACCTAAAAGCTGCATGACCGTTCAAGTTAATATGGCATAGCGCTATTAATATCTAAACAAGGTGCGATCAAAATAACAAAAATGTATTAGCCGCCTACTGTTGACCAATAACTCGTTTACAATACTACTCTTTTATTTTGACAGTTTTCGTAAACACAAAAAGAGCCTTATAAGTTATGAGCGCCCACCTTAAGCGATGTACTTTTGTGTCATTTAGAGTTTGGCTTTTTTTATTACTCAGCCTCTGTATTTTAAACTCTTTACCTAAAGCGATAGCAGAAGCCGCCTCGACAGATATTAAGCTTCCTTCCAAAGAGTTGATTAAAAAGTCTATAGACTCAATTGATCAAAAAAAACTAAGCTCTGAAGAGCAGGAAGCACTTCGTGATGTTCTACAAGACACATTACAAAAGCTTGAGCAAGTTGAGCAGGAAAAACAGCGTTTACATAACCTACGCCAGGAATATGCAGATATCCCACGGCAAATTAGGTCGTTAGAACAAGATGTTCGCAAGTTATCTATTCCCAAAAAAGCAGCTCTGCGAAAAAGCTATGAAAAACATGAGCTTGACCGTTTAGAGGATATTCTCAGCGAAAAACAAGCCGACCTATCTGATGTACAAAGTCAGCTGGATAGAAACAGTGACCTAATTACAATCACTCAAAAATTACCTGAGACGGCCCAGGCTGAAATGGCCGCCAACCAAAAGAAAACTGACACTCTGAATGACGAGCTTCGTAAACTACAAGGTAGTGAAAAACCACCAAAATTTGCCGAAGAAACAGAGCACTTTATTTTTTCTCAAATAGAACATCTTCGCCGAGAAAATTCTGTATTACGACTGAAAAAGCGCCATAGCAGTGAGTACTTGGGTTTGCTTAATGCCAAATCAGAACTACTTGGCAAACAAGCGAAGATTCTACAAAAAGAAATTAAGGTACTTGATGACTTAGTGATTACCAAGCGGCGGGCTGAAACTCAGAAAGTGCTCGATTCAGCATCTGAAGTAACTAAATCATCCGAAAATACGCACCCTATTTTAAAAAAACAAGCCAAAATTAATATACAGCTTAGTAAGTCACTGCTTCGAGTAACAGATAATTTAACGGAGTTAAACCGAAAGAACTCCGGAATCACTCAACAATTGCAGTTTATTAAACAAATCGGCCAGTCCATTGATCAGCAAACTGCGATCCTGAGCGACTCACCTGTATTAGGTAAATTTCTCCGCCAGCAAAAACAGGCGCTCCCCAAAATTCAACTACACAACGACCTGCCAGAACTCATTGCTAATTCACGTTTTGATCAGTTCCAAAATACCGAAAAGAAAAAAGAACTCAGTAAGGCCTATGTAGAGCAACTTCATACCAGTGCAATTGCTGATGTAGAAAAACAGTTATCAGAAGTCAGCAAGGCACTTGAAGAGCTAAAAGCACAACAATTACAGGAAGAAAAGAAACAGCAAGAGAGTCAACAAGAATCCACTCCCCCCCCAGAAGAACAGCCTGAAGCATCGGACAATACAGCCGAGAATGCTAAAGAAAAAGAGCCTGAAGAGCCATCAGCACCTTCAGAGCTTAGCCAGAAAATTGCTTCTCTGGAAAAGCAACAAAAGACGCTTACTGAAGATTTAAAGGTTATTAAAACCCTAAAACCCGAGTTGGAAAAGCTAATTCAGCTTCGTGAAAAATTACTGGATAACCTTATTTCTGAACAAAATAAACTTCTCAGTATCGCGATTACCCTACAACTGAACCAGCAAGAGCTTAAGAAAAACCGGGACGAGCTTGCTGCATCTTTGGAGAAACAACTTTTCTGGATTGCCAGTAACAAACCCATTGATACAAAGTGGTTTAAAAGCTTACCAAAACTTGCAAAAGTTGAATTTCGAGATATTAAAGGTAATCCGTGGGAGGTGTTTAGAGTAAACCTGATTGAACGCTGGCCACTGGCTATTTTATTTACATTATTACTGGTATTTACTGTACTTAGGTATCGTCCGCTTAAGGACTATCAGCAATGGCTGGCAGATAAAGTAGGTAAGGTACAGCGAGATGACCTCATGGTAAGCCCAAAGGGCATTGCTATCTCTGCTTTTCATGCCTTACCTGTTCCTCTCCTACTCATGTTTATAGGTGTCTTCCTAAAGCAAGAAGAAAACCGGGAGTTAATTGTACATGTACTCAGTGAAGGTCTTTCATCTTTAGCTATTGCTACCTTTGCCCTGGCTATGATGCATTATATGACTAAATCAAATGGCGTCTGTCAGACACACTTTAAGTGGTCAGAGGAGTTAACGTCCCACCTCAATAAAAATATTCGATTAATAGCCTTAGCGTTAATACCACTAGCATTTATTACACGTGTTTCTTCAGAACTGTTAGTCGAACTTGATCGTGAAATTATTGGGCAAATCCCTTTTATGATCGCCGCACTGGTTTTAAGTTTGGGCTTATTTCGTTTACTACAACCGCCGTTATACCTTTTTAAGTCAAAGGTGATTCACTATTTAATTGCTTACAGCATTATTATCACCCCCCTGGTTTTTGTGGTATTAACACTACTCGGCTATTTCTATACCGCACTAACCCTGCAACATCACTTTATCAATAGCTTCTACCTGGTTTCTGTTTGGGTACTGATACACGCGCTGATTGTCCGAAATCTGCATGTGGCAGCCCGTCGCTTAGCGTTTCAACGGGCCTTAGAAAAACGTGCAGCCAGTCGTGATCCTGAGCAAGCTCAAGAAACCTTCGAAGAACCTGTTATTGACATGGAGTCCATCAATAACCAATCGATTCGGTTAATTAATGCGACCATGCTGGCGTTGCTGGTTATAGCGTTCTATGCCATCTGGTCTAACCTGTTACCCGTTTTTGAGTATCTGGACACTATCAACCTGTGGGAATACCAATCTGAAATTGATGGCAAGCAAACCCTTATTCCGCTCAACCTGAGTGATGCATTGCTGTCCATAATTATCTTTGGTGTGTCATTAATTCTCAGCCAAAACCTACCCGGCTTGCTGGAAATCTCCTTGCTGTCAAAAATGAAGCTACGCCAAGGTACTTCATACGCTGTAACCACAATTGTGCGTTACTTTATAACCGGTGTGGGCACCGTCATGGCGCTCAGCACGCTGGGGTTAGAATGGAGCAAATTACAGTGGCTGGTTGCAGCTCTCAGTGTGGGCTTAGGTTTTGGCCTGCAAGAAATCTTTGCCAACTTTGTATCAGGCTTGATTATTCTATTTGAGCGTCCAGTCCGTATTGGGGATACCGTTACCATTGGTGAACAACATGGTAGTGTCTCCCGTATTCGCATTCGTGCCACAACAATTACTGATTGGGACAATAAAGAAATCATCATCCCAAATAAAGTGTTTGTCACCGATAGGTTGATCAACTGGAGCTTAAGCAGCCCTATTACACGTATCATCATCCGTGTCGGTGTTGCCTACGGTTCAGATCTGGAGAAAACCAAAGAGCTTCTGCTTAAAGCTGCTTATGAACATCCTAAAGTGCTTCACGACCCTGAACCTCAAGTGTTTTTCACCACATTTGGTGATAGTACACTTGATCATGAATTAAGAGTCCACGTACAAGAGCTGCGTGATCGACTACCAACCTCAGATGAGTTACTTAGAGCAATTGACCGAATGTTTAAAGCACATCATATTGAAATTGCTTTTCCACAACGGGATATTCATATTCGTAGCTTACCCGACAATAGTAAGTCTCCATTGGTTCAGCCTAAGCCAAGGGCCTCAGATGATGACACCGATGGAAGCGACAACGCTTAGTAGTTAAATTGCTTTTATCCCCAGAAGACAGTTGTCTTTTCTGGGGATAAACCCTACTTTTTCTTGGGTTCTATACGGCAGAAAAGCAGGTACACTACCGTTCAACTCTTTACCTTTTACCCACAAGCAGCTGCCCGCTGCGAAGCGGTATACTTTAAGTGAAGAGTATATGGATCAAGTAGGGTTAAGCCATGTATTCAACAAACGAGCTACCTTTTGATAACTCATTTGTAACATCTCTCTCTGAGAAAACCTTTTTTCAGCGAATCATTCCTACACCCCTGCAATCCACTCACCTAGTTAGCTTCAACCCCCAAGCAGCAGCATTAATTGACCTATCTCCCACTGAACAGTATCGCGCTGAGTTTATTAAAGCATTCAGTGGGCAGTCTCCCTTAACTCGGATGGACCCTATTGCCATGGTCTACTCCGGCCACCAATTTGGTAGTTACAATCCTCAGCTAGGTGATGGACGAGGTTTATTGCTGGGAGAAGTATTAAATAAACAGCAGGAACGATGGGATATTCATTTGAAAGGCGCAGGTCTTACGCCTTTTTCTCGTGATGGCGATGGCCGTGCAGTATTACGCTCAACAATACGGGAATATTTAGGGAGTGAAGCACTTTATCATTTGGGCATACCCAGCACCCGAGGACTATGTATTTTTGGCAGCGATGAAGCTGTTTATCGGGAAAAAGTAGAGTCTGGTGCAGCGCTTATTCGACTAGCCCAAAGTCATATACGTTTTGGAACATTTGAATACTTTTATTACACCCAACAACATGATGCACTAAAAAAGCTAGCCGATTATGTCATTCAACGACATTTTAGTGATGCCATAGAACAAGAATCTCCTTATGTTTATTTTTTCCATCAAGTTATTCGCAAAACAGCTGAATTAGTTGCTAAATGGCAAGCCTTTGGTTTTGCTCATGGTGTCATGAATACAGACAATATGTCGATTATTGGCGAGACTTTTGATTTTGGACCATTTGGTTTTTTGGATAATTTTGATGCCAGCTACATTTGTAATCACTCAGATTATCAGGGACGCTATGCCTTCAATCAGCAACCAAGTATTGCGTACTGGAATTGTAGCTGCTTGGGACAAACGTTATTACCTTTTGCCCAAGCAGAGGATATTAAATCCACTCTTAGCAAATTTCCTGACTATTTTTTTCAACACTACGATGCGCTAATCAAAAAAAAGTTAGGTTTTTTTGAAAAGAAAACCACTGACGAAAGTTTAATTACAGATTTATTTCAGTTATTACAAGATCAGCAGCCAGATTATACTCTATTCTTTCGTTATCTTAGTGACTACCAGCCCTATCAAGAACCCAAAAAACTCAAAACACTTTTTCACGATACAAAACAGTTTGATGAATGGATTACACGTTATGCAACACGCTTATTGACTGAAAAAACCAGTGAACAAAAACGCGTAAGTATAATGAAGTCAGTCAATCCCAAATACATTTTACGTAATTATTTAGCACAAACTGCTATTGAGAAAGCAGAACAAAAAGACTATGGTGAAATAGACAAGCTTCTTAAGATTTTATCCCGCCCATTTGACGAACAGCCTGAGTTTGAGGATTACGCAAAACAAGCTCCAGAATGGAGCAAAGCAATTCAAATCAGCTGCTCTTCTTAATCTTTGTTAAACAAAATTTTAAGCGTAAAGATATTAGTATTAACTTAATCAGCAACACAAGATATCTGACAACTGTGGTATTTAGCTAAGACAAACTTGCCAATAGCAGTATTATAAAGTTAAGTACAAAGTATTATTGATAAAACCAGCAGCTTTAATAGCTTTTTAGGAGAAAGTGGGGGAGCTTTTACGTGCCCCCACTTGTATGAGAGGGGCCACTTATGAACTTAAAGACTCATCTATAAATGCTTTAACATCTTGTGGCATACGACTAATTGCTGGTAACTGGAACTCATTATCTTCCAGAATAGCTACCTTAGTGCAACCAGTTCGGCAATCAAGGATGTTGAATTTAGCATTTTCAGGGTATTGGTCTGCGTCAGTTTCCTCAATTGGGAAAACTTTCCAATTACCATTAGAAGAAGTGTAAACAGGCTCTACTACAGCTTTTTCAACTTTGCTACTTGCTTTTACTTCATTAGTTGTTTCGGCAGTAGGCTCTTGATTTTCAGTTGCTTGCTTGGCTTTTTCAAGTTCCTGAGTCAAGCTCTGCACTTTCTCTTTATACTCAGAGACTTTTTTCTTAAGTAGCTGATTACCTTTCGTCAGCTCTTCATTTTTCTTTTTAAAATCAAGGTTTTTGCGTTTTAACTGGTCAGTGTTAGCTTGCTTGATTTTCTTTTGTAGCTGACAGACTTGATTATTAAGCTGTTTACTTTCCGCTTTAGCAGATTGAAGCTGTTTTTTTAATGATTCTACTTGTTTTTCAAAAGTTGTTAGTTTGTCCTCATAGGAGGAGCGAATGTCTTCCTCCACAGCCATTAGTTGTTCTAAACGTTCAATTTGCTCGAAATTAACAGTGTCTGTCATGATCTATGCCTAACTACTCCAATAGCAAATACTCTTTAAACATTAACATATACAGGAAAAGCTCCAAGTCGTTCTACCTGTATTATTTTCATTGCTTAACCATAAGTACTACGAACAGTAAACCCAATACCCTCAATGCACTATAAGCTATTACACTGAATAGCATATTCTCTGAATCCAAGGATTTATATTAGTAATCATGTTACTAGCTATGGTCCCAGCCACTCTATTAAAGCTATAAATAGCAGTATTCGCATGAGAAATAACGCAGTGGGAGGTATTACACTCAGTTAAATCTAGCTCAATAATATTCACTAGACTCAGGCGTTAAAGCTCATGCTTAAGCCTTATGGTTCAATAAAGGTGCTGATAATCCTTTTGGCTTGCTTCAGATTAGTCTATGTAGGGTCACCTCAAGTTTACACTGTTCAAACCGTACGCGCGGATTGTAATGACGTATACAGGTATCGTCAAATCAAATAGGCAAACCGTTGCAAGCTTTTCACCTAGCAGCAACGTATGCACTACACAATATAACCATTAATCCGGCGGGAAGGCTGGGCCAGGAATCTCCTTAAAGCTTCAGTCCAGATGGTAAGCATTACACTATTATGTTTTGATGTGAAAAATAGTAGCTTTATAAATGACTGGCCACTATACACTCAGTTTCACTATTTGCCAATACTCATTAGTAAGATTAAGACATTTCTCACGCTTACTAGGTATTTCACACTACAAAAAGACAAGCAATTTTGAACGATATCTCTCTGGCTAATTGCTAGCCTCTCACTTATTCAGCCAGCTTGCTTCTTATATGGATAAGGTTTTATCCATCAGCTTAACTTGCTCAACCCGGTAAACTAACCCTGACTTCCAGTAGAACGCATACAAATCGTTACCCACAACCAGCTCTACTATATTGCCTTTAGCATCACGCTTAATGTTTACCTCTTGTGTTTCAAGTCCTTGCTTAGCATCAAAATAGAAGAACGGTAATGCACCCTCTCCCTTTGAGTAAACATCAGTAAGAAATAACACGTGATGAAGAGGGTGGCGATTTCCGTGCTGCCAAGCGTTAATGGCAGACTGTAGAGACTTATAGCTATCAAAACTCCAGTACAATCCCATCATGACAAAAAACTCACTGGGATTATCGACAAAGTATCCCCTTTCACTGGGAGCGACGAGGTAATGCTGTGTATCAAGTCCTGCATCAGCAAGTAAGCCTTGTTTTCGCTTCTTTAACTCAACGTTACCTTGCACACTATACAAGTCAATCACTCGGCTAACCCCCTTAGCTAAGGCAATGTAGAAAGGATCCAAGTCAGCCATACCAGGAAGAATCGGGTCACTGGACTTATTGTCGATCACCACTCCTTGACCAGCGGTAGTCAGCTCAAAATGAGCGCCATTTTCTCTTTCTAGTCGTGCAGACAAAGCGATATACCGTAGATTATGTAAGCCCATAGGCAAGCTTTCCAAATAGTTGATAATCCACAGCTTCTGCTGATCACTTAACGCTTGCTGCTCCAACAATACAACACCATGCTGCAGCCAGAGACGCCTATGTTCTCCTGTTAGTGCAGCAGCATCCGCTAATGCCATGCGCTGCTCTACATTCAACGAAAATAAGTCAAGCGCATTAATAAGCAGCTGAGCATGCAAAACCCAATAGAAAGATTGCTCAATCTGGACATCATGTGCTGTCTTTAGCCAGCCCTTATAAAATCCATAAAGGGCTTTTTTCTGCTTTTTAGAAGCACTTTTAGAGTACAGGTTGAGAAACCTGGCCTGATTGAGTATTGAAGACTGTTTTTGGACGGATAACTGTACAAAATTCTTTGGCGTGTCACATAAACTCATTAGATTACGTTGAATCGCAGCGGCCAAAGCTGGGTTCACTTTCTTTTGAACATTGGGTAACGACCAGACAAACCCTAAGTAATCAAAGTACGTTCGCAACTGTTCAGTAAATGGCTGATTTTCAAAGTAATTAGTAAAGAATCTTTGAAAGTCATACCTCTCGTAACGAGGACTACGAAAGATTTTAAATGCTTTACTCGCGGCAGGCTGACTCCACTTTTGTGAGAGTACTGATAAACTTTGACTTAAGCTTATTTTATCCTGGGTATCAAGATCAGCCCAACTAAAAGGGGCAGTACAGCTAACAATCACAAAAATCGCTGCTCGAATGAACTGATTGTATCTGCACATACTAAATACCATCTAACCAAATAAGTACTGGCATAGCATAAAAAAAACTACTCCCAATGCCGTGACACTTTTCTGGTTTCGCTTAAATCAATTCATCAAATTGTAACTCTATGAAATGCAACGACTTGTTGTATATTATTTATTCGCAATAAAAGTGTGGATACAAACGCACATCGAAAAACTACAATGCGTTCCTTAGGTCGCTATTAGAGGGTATAGCAAAAGAGGGGGTAATCACTACGAAACAAATGGGAAGCACCTTGAGAAGCATGTAATTGCACAATCTTGCTCACTTAAGTGAGAGCAAATGCAGCTAATATCAGCATAATCAACCGCTCTCACCCAAAAACTTATCAATAGCAGCGCCCATCAACAATCTTGGGAGGAATGGGTATAGTAAGCAAGCCTCGGCTCCATAAGGCAAATATTGATAAGCTTACTCTTGGTAAAGGTGTGGGAACAACCTGCGTTCAACCAGCTCCATGAATATATGAATGACTTTTATATGCAGCTCTTGTACTCGGTCAGCAAAGCGCCCACCTGGCGTACAAATATCAAAATCCGCTAAATTACCCAAAGTAGAGTCAGGACGTCCTGTTAACGCAATGATTTTGACTTGCTTTTGTTTAGCAACTTCAGCAGCAGCAACAATATTTTTACTCGTACCACTGGTACTAATTGCTAATAAAATATCACCTGAACGCATATGACTTTGTACATAACGAGCAAAAATGTGTTCATAACCAAAATCGTTTGATACACAGCTAATGTGGCTTGGATCACTTATTGCTGTTGCAGCTAATCCTGGTCTATCTAATCGATAACGGCCAGATAATTCTTCAGCAAAGTGCATAGCATCACACATTGAGCCGCCATTACCACAACTATATATATGCCCGCCCTGACTGAGGGCTTCAGCTATAGTCTCTCCCGCCTTAGCAATTGTCTTCAGCATTTCTGTATTGTTCAGAAGTTGCGTTAATGCAGACTCAGCCTCTTGCAATGCAGCTAAAACATGTTGTTGCATAATGAATTGCCCTCGTAATGACAGCACAGTGTTTAACTTCAACTTGGCATGTAAGTCACTTGGTATATTTTATACCCCAAAAATGATTCGTGAAGGGTATACCAAAGACTGTATTAGCTCGTATAAGCAAGAGCTTATCTTGTCAGTCCATTGAGTACAATGCCTTTACCCGCTATGTTAAAAATAATTAACCTGAACCTAATTACCTATAATCAAGCAGATATACAAACATATTTGTATTGCTTTAACCGGCTTCGTTAATGAAATAAATTCATTAATTACGATTTAGCCTAGTTAAACACCTAAATTCAATATCTTCATCGCATTCATATCATATAAAAGCAGTAAGCAAAAAAGCATATTCAGAAAGAGTGTTTTCTATCCAGCAAGAGATATATAGAGCAGAGCTTTGAAAGGAATAGAGCACAAAAGAAAGTCAGGTTTGGCCTATGCAAACCTGACACACTCTAAGCTTAGTATAGTTATCTGTGACTTTTTATTATCTTGTGCAAGACTGATATAGTCCAATAACGTTTTCTTGATATAGCAGCGTAATGCAGCTACTAGTTGCTTATTCTACACGTTTAAACGTACATTGAAAACCAAAAATAAAAGCCCGGTAGTTAACCGGGCAAAAAATCAGTCCATCAGAAATTATTTTTGTTTAAGCAGTAGTTATGCGACTCAAATGATATCGCTTTATAAAAATAAATCAATCAAAAAAAAGCAAATAAAGTGATTTTTATCAAGATTCAATCAACTAATACATTGATAAAACAAAGGAATTTAATTTACTAACTTAAGACATAAAATTCACTAACTTAATGCAATTAATTCTTTAAGTGCTTAATAAATTCAAACACACAACTGATACAAATTATTAATATTTAATGAACAAATATTAACCATTTTTAACCACATCAAAATAAATTAGCTTTCTTAAGCTATTTCCAAAGAGTAATTACTAGATAAGGGTAACGAAATCTTGCTTTCTACCTTCACTCAGCAGTTCGTATTGGGCTAGAGAACAAACTAACCAACTGTATGAATCAAGTAATTGTTTAACAGTATCAAGAGACATGTCTCCTGACTCCCTATACCCAGACAAAGACTCATTACACTATAAGCTTACAATTCCTTCATAACAGATCTGGTGCCACAGAATTATGCTAGTGATTCATGCGTAAAAGAAAGTAATAACATCTTCCCTGTTTATTTTTGACGGCGTTCCTTTTTTTGGCTGCGTTACTTTTTTGACGCTGTTCCTTTTGTTGACATAGATCCACTATGATTTTTTTTACAGTCTTACACTTTGTTACAACGTTTCCAGTCAATCCTAACCTTGTCGTAGATCACTTTAAAAAATGACAAATTACCATTTCGCTAAACATGTACAAACTAGTGAGATGCCAATATCATTCAAACCGATTACCGTTACCTATATGTCTAAATAAATTTCTTGATTTAAGTTCTTTATTTGCACTATAAAATAAACAACCTTTGCTTTTAATTTCGCTTACTCTTACACCACTTTATTATTTTTATAAAAACAGTACTTTCTCGCCAACATAAAAGATAATATACCCTTCACGAATCATTTTTAGAGTTTGTTGTCAGCACTCCTCACCCCAGTCACTTATTAATATAAGCTCCGGGGGCTTCATCGCTTGACGGCCGCCTCTAAAAACCCTTCGTTTTGGGCATATAAAAATAGATCACTACAAAACAAACCCGCAAAACAACGTCAAAAATATAATAAAACTTTATTTCTTAAAGCTTACTTAATCCGCCAAACCCTACATACTCAAACAACCCTCATAGCAAGAAAAATTCTAAAAAATTTATTCTTATAGAGTGTGCATATAAATTTTGAAAAAACCTACTAATAATCATGAACTGTTTTCACAATAAAGAGGCATCGTCTACACTGACAATAAGCAAAGAAATTAATCACTTAACTAAATATGTAAAGTAAATCAGCCAGCATAACAGGATAGTCATGGTTACTATATTATGATTATGATGCCAATACAGGGAATGTGACCCAACAGCCTACATCTGTTCTTCATCAGCAAAGGAGAGGGTTCAGCAATGTTTCAGCTTAAATTCATCTCATTAGTGCTGTTTATCATTGGTTTCATCTCATTGCAAAACTATTATCAGATAAACTCAGTCTTAACCAAAGGCGAGCATATCTATGGCCAAATCAGCAAACTATATACAGACCAGCTTAGCCAACCTTGTTACTATAACTGTAACAACCAAGTAGAACATCTTCACACTCGATATTGGGTTCAATATCAATATCATGTTAACGGCAGACGTTATATAAGAGATACTCAATTATCTTTCTCCCCTTACCAGCAAGTCATTGAAGGTGACTATTTAGATGTCATCTTCGATAAGTATCAGCCTGCCGTTAGTTATTTGAACAATGAGCTGCTTGTTACTTCTTTACCCTATCAAAAGTCACTTGGAATCTTTCTTACTGCTCCTTTAATACTGATACTATTGTTTGAACTCTTTCAAGGCTGGTTAAAGATACACCGGTACCACCACAGACCACATATGACGGCATAGCCCAAAGTGCGTTGATACATTATTCGTCTAAGGTTCGATGTTATAAGGTGTATGGGTATAGAGTGAGAAGTTCTACACAAACCATTAACACAACATAGTTTATATATAAACTATCCTCTATATGTGTAGTCACAGGTATCTGACTTACCGTGATCGCAACTGAGGTAATAAAATGGGAATTGTCAAATACTTTGCTGCGTTAATAATTTGTCTTGCTTGTTCAGTAAGCGCACTAGCTCAAACGCCTCTCATCTTTAAATATGGCGATGAAACAGTCAAAGTTACACAGGCAGATGTTCAGGATGCTGCATTAAGAATAGGCATTAAAAAACAACTCTTTTTAAACCTCACATTGAAAGAACAAGCAAATCAAAATATGACCAAAACTGCATCAGAGCAAGCAGGCAAAAAACTGACGATACTATTTGGAAAAAATACGCTAGCTAAGGACATCCTTATTCCAGAATCTATTGAAGACTTTAACGATATGCAAATAGCATTACCAAAGAATAAAAATCTGGCTTACCAAATACTTGAAGCACTCTCACAAATAACACCACCAGCACCTGAACCTGCTAAAGAAGCAGAAGCCAAGCAATAATACGACAGTAATTACACTTTCAGGCTATCTGTTTTACCTTTGGATGTAACTTATATTCCCTAGCAGCCAAGCGCTATATGGTCATTTTTCTAGCAAGCACAATAGTATTACAGCACTCTCAAAACTCAACGATAAACAGTATATAATGCCTTCATCACTGACTTATGTAGGGCTCTATAGTGCTTAGCTACCGACACGCGTTTCATGCTGGAAACTTTGCTGATGTTTTAAAACACTCAGTGTTAAGCCTTTGTTTGGAACACTTAATCAAAAAAGATAAACCCTTTTTCTATCTGGATACTCACTCAGGTGCAGGAAGTTATTCACTCTCACAATCTAAAGCTCAACAGAACCAAGAATTCCAAAATGGTATTAGTCAACTTTGGCAGCTCACAACATTTCCTACAGAGTTACAGCCTTATCTTACCGCCATCCACGCGCTCAATTCTGGTAAGCGGCTAAAAACCTACCCTGGCTCTCCTTTACTGGTAAAGCAATACTTACGTGATCAGGACTATATGCGTCTTTATGAACTTCATCCTAAAGATCATGAAAAACTCAAAACACTTTTTAAAAAAATACAACATGTTCGTATTGAGCAAAGTGATGGTTTTGCAGCGTTAAAAAGTGCACTTCCACCACACATCAAAAGAGGTATAGTATTAATTGACCCATCTTATGAAGTAAAAACAGACTATCAGACAGCTACTAAACAGCTCATTGAAGGGTACAAACGTTTCAATACGGGTACTTTTTTACTCTGGTATCCTGTTGTACAACGCGGTCGAGTCAATTATATGGAACAACAACTCAGAAATAGCAAGGTCCGCAATATTCTGCAGGTTGAGCACTGTATAGCTCCTGACACCACTGAACACGGAATGACAGGAAGCGGGCTTTTTATTATCAACCCACCTTGGCAGCTTAACTCCCAGCTGGCAACACTATTACCATTTCTACAAGAAAAGCTAAGCCCACAGTATAACCGGACAATACATCGTTATTTAGTTCCTGAGTAACACAAACGTCTTTTAAGCCATCTGTTTAGCTTCATGAGGATAATCATCCAATACCTCATCATAAAACGCAGGAGGTAGTTTGCGCACAGCCAGCTGCTGTTGTAGCAAACAAAGCTGATCATTTTTTTCAGCCAGATGATGAGGTCCCAAAAAGTAAATCGCCTGACTTGTTTGCCCTACCAAGGAAAGCAGAAAATTTGGATATTCCTGTAACCAGTCCTCAAATAGCCCATTAATAGGAATCAACAGAACAAGAAACTCTGATTGACATTGATGGGCAGTCTGCAAACTACATATATACTGCTTAGCCCACTCATCTAACTTTTCTGTTGAAAGATTTATTTCTTGTCGAGAAAGATACTGGTGCCAAAGTAAAGGCTCAGCAATCCATTTTTGCAGTATCTCAACCTCATTTTGCCCCTGGCAAACGATATACATATCCGGTAATTGTTGCTCTTCTAAATAATGTGCCACTACAAACTGCAAAACGAGTTTTTGTTGTAAAGCAAAGCATTTCCTTTCGTCAAAATGATCTTCTAAATGAATCCACATACTTTGCCCAAAAGGTTTTGCTTTTTCAGACTGACTAAGGCACTGTAACTTAAACCATGATGGCAAGCTTTCTCGCCAAAAACACTGAAGCTCCTCTAAAAAATACCCTACATGCTGCAGTGGCATACTCAAACAGTATTCATCACTGTCGTTTTTATACACAACCTGTTTATTCTCTCTAGAATATCGATTTGCGATACTATAAGCACTTACACTTTGAGGTGACCAACATACATAATCTGCACCTACTGCATTCAATCCCAACACGTGATGTAACTCAGCAGGTATTGCTTGCATTGGAGTGGCCTCAAAAGGATTACCTAACAGCACAATACTTCTAGAACACCATATTGCTGATGCAGCAACTGCAGGAGAAAATGACTCACCATGATTAACCAACAACCAATCTATTTCTCCACGTCTTAAATACAACAATAAACTGTCTATATTATTATGTGGAGTAACTAACACAGGATTTAATACACCTAACAGCTGCCATACCGCAGTAAATACTTCTGGTTGAATTTCTTCTGCATAACCTTTTTTAATCGCATTGATAAGTAAAAGATTGTTAGCAACTAACTCATGTTCCACAAGCTCATTAATCCAAGCAGCATGCAATTGTAGTGCTGCCAAATAAAGCGCTGTCTGTTTAGTATTATACTGTTGACATAAACTCTCTTGAATATCACGAGGGTCTGGCAGCACTTCTAAGTTACAGTCCAGCTCACATCCTGCCAAAGCTGCAAAAAGAGCTATGTAATCTTCTTTAAGCTTTTTTTTCTGAAGCTTTTGAGTTTCAAGCTTAATATTAATTTTTGACATTTCTGGTGCCAGAGCATCATAACGTAACTGCACAAGACGCTTTTGTTTTTCTAGTTCTGTTGTTTGCTTTTCACAATTTAAAAGCTGCTGTTGTAACTCATCCAACTTGTCACGGTAGTCTTTCCACGCTTTCGGGTTATATATACGCGATAAATAGCTAGGTGCCTGCTGCTCAGTAATGATAAGTTGTTGCTTTAACCAACGAATGTAACTAAAGCTTTCTTCCAACTCTTTAGTTATCTGTTGTAGTGACTTTACAACAGACTGATACTGTTCTTGTTTCTGGCTTAAATCATTATTATTTTTTGTTTCATAATGGAGCGTTTCTTGCCCTAATTTTTCGTATAACTTAAATAGGCTATGAATATTATGACTAAGCGACTGACACTCACTATTTTTTTGTAAAAAATTTATTTTTGAGGTTTTGAAGCTATCAACTGCTTCAAGGTCATATCCTAGTTCGGCTGCACCCACTAACAGTTCAGACGCAGAAATACCCTTAATACCATAAAATTCTAGTAATTCACCTACTCCATTTTCTCTGCTTATTTTGCCAGGCAGCAACTGTTTTAACCAGTGTAACTTCACCTCATCTGAGCTGGGTAAATTGGCTGTCATCAGTGTATGATTGCTTAAAATACGTCTATCAAAACCAGCAATTGAGTATGTTTGACCATTAAATACAACTTGTTTTGTATGTGTGATAGTATTACGTGCGCTTGCAAACTCACTCAATACCTTTGCCTTTCGAACCAAAATATCTGCAACAGTATCCTGCCATAGTGAAAAGCCCTCAGTATTTATCACAGAACTGATACAAAATAGATTTTCTTTCAGTTTACCATCAAGCACTCTTGTTAATATTGGTTGTAAAGCTGGGTCATCAATATGGCTGCTTTTTCTTAGTCCTCTTGCACGATTCCGTAAAATTTCACCCAATACTTCCGTGTGTTCATTCCCGGCTTTTTCTTCTAATCGCACTGCGCTATAAGGCGCTGAATCTACTTGGCCAAAATAATCCAAGAAAGGCTGGTGGTTATAACGCTTTCTTACATGAGTGTATATTTCCGTTAGCGTAGCAAGTTGCGGATCATAAGCGATAGAAATCGGCTTATTAGTTGAAGAGAAAGCATACGCTCTGCTCAACCGCGGCAACTGTACTTTAGGGACTAGATATACAACATATTTACCCGTTGGCGCCACCCCAGCCCATTGCTGCAAAAGCCTCACCAGGCTCAATAGATGTGTATTATCTAATACTCCACTCGCTTGATCATACCATGTTGATAATCCATCAAGGAGATCTTGGTCAGCTTTCTCAAATGCATCCCACTGAAACTCATTAACTAAAATCGAACGTAATTGACCACAAGCCCAAGGCTGTGTACTTACCTGTAGATATGGCGAAGCTAATTGGCCATTTCCTGTTAATTGACAGCTGGCATAACAGTTTATGCCATCAAACATACCATGTTCTCGACGTATAAATCTGTCTAAAGAAGTATCCGCACAGGAAAATATTTCAGATACCTTGTTAAATAGATAACTCTTTTCATAGGGCAATAAAAGCAGCGTGTAGCCGCGCTGTGATTGATGCAGGCATTGTTCCTTTAATAACCAAGGAAGTTTAAAATCTGAACTTAACAGCATATCAAGCGTAATCGCTTGTAATGAGCCATTCTGTAGTATTTTCTGATCTAACTCGGAACCAGAAAAAAGTGCCAACTTACGCCAGTAGTTAATAATAGATAATACATGATCACGGCTATTTTCATTCACGCAATCTGTATAACAACCTACATCAGCACCTTGAAACCAGGGAACTATTCGTGCCATGCAACGCAACCTACACCATTACTACTAAACAAGACCTGCACTTTCACTTCACCTTTGGTATCGAGAATATGCACCTATATTCTCAACGAAGGGTATATAAATAAAGTTTTAGAAACTA
Source organism: Zooshikella ganghwensis DSM 15267 (assembly GCF_000428585.1). GTDB lineage: Bacteria > Pseudomonadota > Gammaproteobacteria > Pseudomonadales > Zooshikellaceae > Zooshikella > Zooshikella ganghwensis. The sequence continues at coordinate 42,210 of NZ_AUAF01000029.1, forward strand.
CTTTAGAAAGACAATATAAAACAAAATGCGTACAAGACTAAAGTTGTATTCATTTTGACCAGCAAAATTGCTAACTAAATCAATTAAATATATCAGCAATCATCTTAAACATAACAGCAAATGATCATTCCACTCGACCGTGTACTGTAGCTCTATCAAAATAATTTACAAGGCGTATAATTTTATGTGGTGAGATGCCAGATAAAAAGACTAGATAAACAGCTCTCGCAGAGTACCCAAGCAGGTTTAGTTAAGTAAAGTGGCAGTAGCATGATTATCAAAGCAGCAGATTCTATCCATGAGCACATACAGCAGCTAGAGTATATCCACAGCTTAGGGCTGAATAACATACAATCAAGACAAGTACAGATATGGCTTAAATCTTTAAAGCATGACTACCAAGTAGAGAAAAATAGTGCTTACTTTATTGATCACCACTTTAGCGATAACAAAGATTGGGCTGTCATCCACCAACTTCGTCTTTGGCAAGGCAGTTACCTTATACAGCCAAGCCATCTCCTGATTAACCGCCATTTACAATGCTTTTTCTTCAAATCCAAAAGCTTTCATCCAGGCTTAACGGTTACCAATGATGGTACTTTTCAAGTAGTATCCTCAAGAGGCTATAAAGTCATTGAATCCCCGCTTGCTCAAAATGCAAAACAAAAAGCTGCCCTCTGTAACTTTATTAGCAATAAGGGTATACGAGCACGCAAACTGTTCAAATCGTTGTCTCCAATATTTCTTGACGGTGTACTTGTACCCTCAAGCTCATTCATTCGTCGTCCACAACGCCCTCAACTTGATGTTGACCACATTATTCATGCTGACCAGGTTGCTGAATTTATCGATACCCAGCAGGCTTCCCTTCCGACAAGCAAAGATACAATCAGCAGTAAAAAACTTAAGCAATTTGCAGAAGCATTAGTATCGTACCACTCCCCAGTAAAGACAGATTACTTTCAGCGGCTGGGTATTGTCCCAATCAATGAAGTTAAAGCGGTCTCTACCAATCAATACCAGTGCGCAAAATGTAATACAGATATTAGTGAAACTGTTGCCCGCTTTTGTCTAAAGCACGTTCGGCGTTTTAAAGGAAAACAATACTGCTATAGCTGCCAGCAGTTTTATAGTGTTTAACAATCAGTCCTTATATACCCTTCGCGAATCAATTTTAGGGTTTGTTGCCTTCGCTCTTGACCACCAAGGATGGTGGGAATGCAGTTTATGCAGGAGCATTTAACTGCCACCCCAGTCACTTATTAATATAAGCTCCGGGGGCTTCATCGCTTGACGGCCGCCCCTAAAAATCCTTCGCTGTGAGTATAGTAATACTAACTTTTGATCTGTCGACAGAAACCTTAAGTGAACCTTAAAAGCCCAATTCAGCTTGAGTTAAGCTAAGATAGATATACTAAACCCATCAACTACCCACGATGGAGTTTAACGATGAAAACAACACTAATTGCCAGCTTAGTATCAGTACTTGCCTGCAGTCACGTTTTGGCTGACACTGACCTTAGCCCAACCCAAGCTAAGCAACTTGAAGAGCAAGGCATCATCAAACCCTTAGCGGTGTTACAGGCTCAAGCTTTAAAAACCAAGCCAGGAGAAATCATTCGCTCTGAATTGGAGCAAGACAATAGCCGTTACGAATATGAGTTCACGATTATCGATGCACAAAAAGCCTATTGGGAGTTAGAAGTGAATGCTCAAACTGGTGCAGTGACTAAAATGGAACTTGATGATTAACAATATACCCATAATCATCAGTGTATTATGAGAAAGGCTAACCCAGCCTTCTCTCTGTTTATTATTTAAGCTCCTTCAATATATTGCTAAAAAGTAAAATATTAATAACTATAATACGCCAAGGTATACACTATAAATTGGGCAGCATGGAGTCAAAATGAAGTTTACTACAGCAGCAGTCAAACTCAGCTTATGCTTCACTTGTCTATGCTTAGCCATTTCTGTTCACAGCGATGAAAACCTATCTCCAGAACAAGCCCAAGATTTACAAAAAAGAGGCATCATTTTACCGTTTAATCAATTATTAGCTATTGCACGCCAACAGCATCCAGGAAAACTCCTTGATGCTGAATTAGAGTATGATGATGGTTTCTACGAATATGAGTTTAAGATTCTTGATGAACAAGGCATCATCTGGGAGATTGAGCTTAATGCACAGACAGGTGAAATCACGGAAGTCGAAGAGGATGATTAAGCATGCGTATTTTGCTGGTTGACGATCAACAAACCCTGTTGGAGAGTACAGCAAAATCTCTGCAACAAGCTGGCTTCGTTGTTGATAGCTGTGAAAACGGTGTGGATGCATTACATCTTGGGCAAGAGGAAGACTATGCTGCAATTATTTTAGACTTAGGGTTACCAGATATTAATGGTTTAACAGTCCTCCGAGAATGGCGTAATAAAGGAAACAAAGTGCCTGTCATTATCCTCACCGCGCGAGGCGAGTGGTATGAGCGCGTTGAAGGATTAAAAGCAGGTGCAGATGATTACTTGGCTAAGCCATTTTATCAGGAAGAATTACTAGCCCGTCTAAATGCTGTTATTAGCCGCTATCATGGTCAAAACAGTAGTTCCCTTCAACACGGTCACATCAGTCTTGATGAAGAAAAGCAACAGCTTAACTTTCAAGGTAAAACCTATAATTTAACGGCAATGGAATTTAGGCTTTTGCGTTTTTTCATGTTAAACCCCAATAAAGTCCTCAGTAAACAACGACTGACTGAACAGCTTTACGCTTACGATGATGATAAAGACAGTAATGTCTTGGAAGTTTATATTGCTCATTTACGTCGAAAAATAGGCAAAGAAGCCATAGAAACTCGTCGTGGGCAGGGTTATATTTTTCGTGGAAATGCTTCATGAAATCCATCAGCCGTACACTGACATGGGGACTAGCTGGCTCTGTTATCTTATTATCGATTATCATAACCCTGCTCACATATTTAACACTTAATAATACCTATAAAACTTTTTTTAATACTCGGCTTAACAGTGAAATTGAATCACTTGTATCCACACTTGAGATTCAACAGCAAAAAATTGTTCTCGATGAGGATAAACTTAACCTCTACTACTCACATATTTATTCTGGGCACTATTTTATTATCAGTACCCACAATCAAAGAGTGCAATCCCGCTCTCTTTGGGATTTTTCATCTATCCCTCAACCCCAGTTAGCAGCAGGTAAACGATTGCGACGAGAAATTACCGGGCCAGATGACCAACAACTTATTCTTTTAAGTCAGGGATTTTCACAAAAAGGACTGCAGTTTACTATCACTGTGGCTGAAGATGTAAGTGTGCTCACGCACCATTTTCAAGTAGTAACCCTTAGTTTAGTTGCAGGACTTATTACTGTGTTAATCGTCTTAATTCTATTACAACAATGGCTCTTAAAGAAAAGTCTCAAGCCATTAGTCTCTCTTGCTACATCTATTCAATCATTAAAAAATGGTGAGCTTACTACATTATCAACCAGTCAAACCCCAAAGGAGTTAATTCCTCTGGTTGAAACGATTAACCAACTCTTGGAAAATACTGCAGCGCTATTAAGTCGTAGTCGTAATGCAACTGGTGATCTCGGGCACTCACTAAAAACACCTCTGGCGGTGATCCAGCAACTCGCTCAAACTGAGTTAAACGATCATCCTGTAAAGTCCCAACTACTTAAGCAAACCAATACCATTCGTGCGCTTACTGAACAAACTCTTACTAAAGCCAGACTGGCTGGCAATATATTACCAGGTGCACTATTCGACCCTCAAAATGACCTGATGGATCTAATACACAGCTTGGATACTATTTATCAACACAAACAAACTCGTATTGACTGGCAACCTCATCAGTGGCCAAATCGCCTGCATATTAACCGAGAAGATGCGCTGGAATTATTAGGTAACTTACTGGACAATGCCTGTAAATGGTCAAAATCAACGGTATTATTAAACATATCCACACAAGAAAATACATTCACAATAACTATTGATGATGATGGTCCTGGTATAGATGACGATCAACTGCACATGATCATTAAGCGAGGAAAGCGGTTGGATGAGCAAGTTGAAGGACATGGTTTAGGCTTAAATATTGTCGAAAATATAATTAAATACTATAAAGGAACAATAAACTTTAAAGGACATCATCCTTCTCTTGGAGGACTATCAGTCAGTATTAATTTGCCACAATCGCCGACAACTTACTCCTAAAACAATGTTTATATTAATAAAAAAACTGATTTTTATTGGACAATTGCAAGAAATAATCACAATGGTTTAGGGTACTGATTAAGGGAATAAAATCATCATTTTTGAACCAGAAAATAAACAAAAAAATCTATACCCAAAACAACAAGTGGTGAGTAAATTATGAAATATAAAAGCATAAGAACATTACTGCCTTACTATAAAGGAGACTGTAAAAGATTCTGTGTAACCGCCTACTCTTAATGTTAACAATGTATAAGGATAGGCCATTATGGTGACTCAAAAAGAACTCGAAGCCTTTGCTAAAAAAGCCGCCAAGGGCATTAAAACAGAAAAAGACCTCAATCAATTTGCACAAATGCTCAAAAAGGTCACGATTGAAACAGCTCTTAATACAGAGTTAGAAGAATACTTAAATGATAGCAAACAAGCCCAACCTACCGAAAAAAACAGTCGAAATGGCTACTCCTCAAAGCAGTTAAAAACGGAA